>JAUWJC010000399.1 GCA_030607895.1 Pirellulales bacterium | reverse complement strand
ATCCGATAGAGGACCAACTCCCGCGAGGCTTCGAGGTCGGCGAGCGCTTCGTCCGAGAGGCCCGAAAAAGGGACCAGGTTTAATTTGTGCGAAGCACCCTCCGGGCCGTTCCGGCAAATTAAACCTGGTCCCTTTTTCGGCTCGGCGCCGGGGTCAGGCCACTCGTCACGGCTACATTGTGATTGCCCCGAATTGGACGACCGAGCACCAGAAGAAATACCAGTATTCCGCCCGGGAACACGCGGCCGTGTTGAATTGCCTTCGCGACGCCTGCCGCCGGTTCAGCATCGCCACGGACCGGGTGTTTTTGTCGGGTCATTCGATCGGCGGCGACGCGGCCTGGGACATTGGCCTGGCACACCCCGACCTTTGGGCCGGCGTGATTCCCGTCGTGGCCAAGGCCGACCGGTACTGTGCGTTGTACTGGGAGAACGCGGCCAGGGTTCCTTACTACTTCATCGCCGGCGAGTTGGACGGCGGCAAGATGAGCCTTAACGCCCGAGATCTGGATCGCTACCTGAAGCGCGGTTACAACGTCACGGTGGTCGAGTATCTCGGCCGGGGACACGAGCATTTTCACGACGAGATACAGCGATTGTTCGATTGGATGGGCCGCTTCCGTCGCGAGTTCTTCCCTCGCGAGTTCACCTGCATGACGATGCGCCGGTGGGACAATTTCTTCTGGTGGATCGAACTCGACCGGCTGCCGCCGAAGGCAATGGTCGATCCGATGGACTGGCCGCCGCCGCGCGGCACGCAGGCCGTACAAACGAAGGCCTCGATAACGGCCAACAACGGCATTTACATTCGCACCGGGGCCGGCCGGGCAACCGTGTGGCTTTCGCCGGAAATGCTCGACTTCGAGCGGCCGGTCAACATCGTGGTGAACGGTAAGCGAATCTACAACCGCCTGCCGGCGGAGGAAGGCAACGCGAATGACGGCCGCGGCAAGCGGGGCGCCGGACGCGATGCGTTTGTCGAGCCCAATTTACCCCTTTTGCTGGAAGACGTCCGCACCCGGGCCGACCGCCAGCACCCGTTCTGGACCAAGGTCGAGATGCCCACCGGACGAGTGCATTAGCTGAAGGCGGAAGGCGGAAGGCGGAAGGATGAATCGGGTGGCTTGCGGCTTCGCACCGTTCGACAGGCGACCGCGCTTGCCGATGGTATCCCGACAGGGTAACATGGTAACGAGGTGATCGAGATGGGAAGAATCGCGGCGTTTGTCACGGTCGAGAACCCGGCGGAGGTGGACAAGAGGATCGAGTGCGATGCCCTGGTTGACACGGGGGCTTCCCACATGATCCTGCCGAGCGCATGGCGGGCGCGGCTCGGGGAACTCCGGGACCTGGGCCCGGTCGAAATGGAGACGGCCGATCAGAGCCCTTTACACGGCACCGTCTGCGGTCCCGTGCAGATACAGATCGAAGGATTCCGTCCCGTCTTCAGCGAGGTCATCTTCGTCGATATGAAACCCGAGGACGGGCAGTACGAACCGTTGCTGGGATACATCGTTCTGGAACAGAGCCAAGCGGCCGTCGACATGCTCGGGCACAGGCTGATTCAAGTGAAACGACTCGACCTGAAATGACGTACGGCGGGTCGCCGCGTTGCAGCGGCCGGAACGGCGCTTGTGCTCGATGAATTGCCGACAAGCGGATGTGCCAACCAAACAGCAAGCTGTCGGGGCCAGTTGCTTTTCGCACTACACTTCAGCATTCGACATTCCCTGTTCGTCTGTTCGATATTCACACCGCACCACATTCTCACCACGCCACGGAGTATTCCCGCCATGGATAACCACCACCACAATCCTCGAACGACCGACCGCAGGCAGTTCATTTCGCGACTTTCGGCAACTGCTGCTGCCGCGGCGTCGGCGTCCGAAAAAGGGGACAGGCACCGTCGGCAAACCGAAAACTATCGTGAAAACCAGCCCGTGACGGAGCCAGTCCCCATTTTCGGACTCCCCTCCTTACAGTTTGAGTAGAAGAAGAGGTTCCATGCAAGCATTTCTCCGAGCGGATGGACAAAAAGGCATTCGCAACATAACTCTCGTTGTGTACCTGGTCGAGTGCGCTCACCACGTCGCCCGCCAGGTTGCCCTGCCGCTGGACGATCGGAACGTCCATCTGGTTGGATTTTCCGGCTGCTTCCCAAACGCTTATGCAGCCAGGGTTATGCAGCGGGTCTGTACACATCCGAATGTGGGTGCCTGCCTGCTCGTCTCGCTCGGTTGTGAGAGTTTCGACCGGCAGCGGCTGGCCGCAGCGGTTCGGGCGTCCGGACGGCCGGTCCACGCGCTGGTGATCCAGGAGTCGGGCGGAACTGCCGACTCGATTGCCGCCGGCCGGAGTTGGATCGAGGACATCCTGCCGCGTATCGAGGCGGTTCCCAAGACACAAATGCAGCTTGACGAACTCGTGGTCGGCACGATTTGCGGTGGCTCCGACGCCACCAGCGGGCTGACCGCCAACCCGGCCGTCGGCCGGGCTTTCGACCTGCTGATCCAGCGGGGAGCAACCGGCATCTTCGAGGAAACGGGAGAGTTGATCGGCTGCGAGCAACTCCTGGCCGAGCGAGCCGCCAACCAGCCGCTGGGCCGAGAAATCCTCGCATCGATCAAAAAGGCCGCCCGGTATTACGATGCGTACGGCCACGGCAGCTTCGCGCCCGGCAACGCCGACGGCGGATTGACCACCATCGAGGAGAAATCACTCGGGGCCTACTCTAAGAGCGGCAAGTCGACTATCCGCGGACTGATCAAGCCGGGCGACGTTCCTCCCCGGGGCGGACTGTACCTGTTGGACGTGGTTCCCGACGGCCCGTACCGCTTCGGCTTTCCCAACATTGCCGACAACGCCGAAATCGCCGAGTTGATTTCTTGTGGATGTCACCTAATCGTGTTCACGACCGGCCGAGGCTCGGTGGTCGGCTCGGCAATTTCACCGGTCATCAAGGTTTGCGCCAACCCCGACACTTACCACAAGCTCTCCGGCGACATGGATATCGACGCCGGCCGGATACTCGAAGGCCGCGGCACGCTGGACGAAGTCGGCCGGGAGATCTTCCAGCGGATCGTCGATACGGCCGGCGGCACGCCCACGTGCTCCGAGCGGCTTGGACACCAGGAGTTCATCCTCACGTACAAGTCGTTCGAGGCGAAAGGCGGAAGGATGAAGGGGGAAGGCGGAAGGGGGAAGGCGGAAGGATGAAGGGGGCCGCTTGCGGCTTCGCAACGTCTCTCAACTCTCAACTCTCAACTCTCAACTCTCAATGAAAACCCAGTCGCGACCGACCGACTCCTGCGTGATCCGGCTCAGTCCGAGATAACGTCTGCGTGGCCGTGACAACAATCGAGGCCGGACGGTCGATTACTGTCGAGGGCAAAACGATCGCGGTGGCCGATCAAATTCCCACGGGCCACAAGTTGGCCCTGGTGTCGATTGCCGGCGGCGGGAAGGTGGTCAAATACGGTGCCCCAATCGGCTCGGCCACCTGCGACATCCACCCGGGCCAGTATGTCCACACCCACAACCTGAAGAGCGATTACCTGCCCACGTATACCCTGGACGGCACCAACCCGTTCCTGGCCGACGATTGACCGGGTTTGCATATGCAAGAAAGGGGGGCCCATTCCACCCGATTCACGGCCGGTTGGGGACTGGCGGTGGTTCAAGCCGGCCGCCGTTCGACTATAATGTAATTCGGGGTGCAATTGGGAGAACGCAAGTCAAAGGAAGCGAGACATGAACCAACAGTTTGGACAGGCGGTCTTTGCGGTTTTCGCAATTTCCGCCGCGTGCCTTGTGTGCTCGGGATGCATGGAGCCGGACGGCAGCGAGTCGCCGGAGGATCGTTGGCTGAACCAGTCGGCAGACTCCGCGGACCAGGAGCCGGTTACGCCGCGGAAACGTTTCATGTCGGTAATCGGGCTGAATCCCGAGAAGATCGAGGAGTACCGAAAACTTCACGAGAACATCCCGACCGACATCCAGAATGCCTTGCACGCCTCCGACATCCACGACTATTCTATTTTCGTGAAGCTGATCGACGACCAGTACTACGCGCTGCGTTACTACGAGTTTGCCGGCACGGACCACGAAGTGGCCATGGCCAAGCTCGATGTCAACCCGGCCTACCGGAAGTGGCGCGACGCATACGAGTTGTGTCAGGTTCCCGTCTCTCCTCGAACCAGCGGTCAGTGGTGGGCCACGCTGGAGGAGTTCTGCTACATCGATTGAGGTTGGCATTAACACTTCGAGACGCTTGCGGCTTCGCACTGTCCAGCGGCCCACCCGCATTGCAACCCAAAATGGTGCGAAGCCGCAAGCGGCAGTACGTATCTTTTCCTTGACTTTCCCCCCATCTGATGTAGAGTTGCTCAGCGGTGCCGCGGGGCCGAAAAAGGGACCAGGTTTAATTTGCCGGAACGGCCCGGAGGGTGCTTCGCACAAATTAAACCTGGTCCCTTTTTCGGCT
>JAUWJC010000340.1 GCA_030607895.1 Pirellulales bacterium | reverse complement strand
TTTCTTTTCATCCTGTCAATCTTGTCAATCCTGTCCCGTTCATTTCCCCCCGATCCGCCCCGTCCCAATCCCCCTCGCCCGCCCATTGCGTCCGAAAAAACGGCTCTTCGGTTTTTAGGGGCAAGAGCGAGCCGCCGGGTTTATCCGGGCGCTCGACTGGCGCGCGGGTGAACCCCGCGGCTCGCTGGTTACCGACAAAATCACGCGATCGCTTTACATCGCGGCCAATTGAGATAATAGTAGTCGCGGTGGAGACGACGCCGAGACACACGGTCGAAACACATGGAGGAAGGCGAGGATGGACGCAAACAAGACAGCCGGCGAGGAAAGGCTCTATCTTGGGGTGGACGTGGGGGGCACGAAGATACTTGCCTCGCTAGTCGGGGAGTCCGGTGCGATTCTTGGGCGTCAGCGGTGCCCCAGCCCGCGAGACTGCCGCCCCGAGCAGGTCGTGGCCTCGATAGAAAAGGCCGTGGAAGACCTGCTGAAAAAAAAGGAACTCGAACCCGAGCAGCTTACGGCCGTCGGCGTAGGGGTTCCGGGCGTGGTCGATCCGGACGAGGGCCGCGTGGTGGTCACGCCCAACATGAACCTCACCGGCGTCGAACTGGTGCGGCATCTCGAAGCCCGCTTCAAAACGCCCGTCGCACTGGGGAACGACTGCAACCTGGGAACTCTGGGTGAAAAATGGCTCGGCTCCGCCCGAAACGCCGACAGCGCATTCGGCATTTTCGTGGGCACGGGCATCGGCGGCGGGTTCGTCCAGAAGGGAAGACTGTGGCAAGGTGCTCGGCAGTCGGCCGCCGAAATCGGTCACATCGTAATGCAGATCGACGGCCCGCTGTGCGGATGCGGTAATCGCGGCTGCTTGGAAGCGTTGGCCAGCCGGTCGGCCATCGAGCGGGACTTGCGCCAGGCGGTGGATGCCGGACGGGAAACCATGCTGACCGGACTGCTCGAAGGAGACTTGAGTATTATTCGCAGCGGCGCCATTCGGCAGGCATTGGAGGCTGAAGACGAAGTGGTTACCGAAATCGTGCGCCGAGTATCGGAGATCCTCGGCCATGCCTGCCTCACCGTGCGGCACCTCCTGGATCCCGAAGTCATCGTGCTCGGCGGCGGCGTGATCGAAGCCTCGAGCGATTTCATCATGCCGATCGTGGAGAACATCGTCGGGTCGGACCAGCTTCCAGGCACCAGGGAGGGTGGCCGGGTGCTGCTTTCCGCCTTGGGCGACGATGCGGTAGTTCTCGGTGCGGTGGCCCTGGCACGTTGCCACGTGGGACGCAGCCCCTTCAAAAAACGGTTTGCCTTAACGCCCAAGTATCCCGAACTGGCTGGAGAAGGATTCGGCGAAGTTTCGGTCGACCGGAAGACCTATACCCGCGATATTTGCATCGGTGTGAACGGCAAGGCCAAGGCACGAAATAAAGGACTCGCCAAACGATTGTACGGAACGTCGCACACCGTTGGGCCCGAAGAACTGCGAAAGGTCTGCAAGGGCGGCCCGGCCATCGTTTTCATTGGCACGGGCCAGTCGGGACTGGTGGAACTGAACGAGGAAGGCCGACGATACTTGAGCCAGCGGTCGATCCAGTGCCGGGCACTGCCCACCCCAGACGCAATTGAAGCCTACAACAACTCCACCCAACGCAAGGCGGCCCTGATACACGTGACCTGTTAGCAACCTGCTACTGTTTCTGCAAAGCCGCGACCAGTGGTCGCGGTTGTCGGGTCGTCGGCCCCTTTGACTCTTGTTCCCAAGCTCTGCTTGGGAACACCGCTTGTGAACGAGGAAAGCTACCCGGAAGTGCGTTCCCAAGCAGAGCTTGGGAACGAGGAATGGTCGCGGCTTTACAACACAACTCTTCTTGCCCATTTCTATTTGTTTCGCCGGGGGGGTTGCCCGCGGTGGGTTCTTTCACGGGGGGCAAGCCCGCCGGCTAAACACGGTATTTCGTACCGTGAACGGTAAAAGTTACCGACTAACGCCAACTGGGGCTAAGGTGCCGGTCGGAATCCGTACCGCCGGGGATGAAAAAATTACATATCGGCATTTGCGTGGACTGGTATTGGCAAAGCCGTGGGCTAGAATTGTGTAGGGCGTATACTCTTCATCTGGTAGGTTATGCTTTAGCATAACGCCTGCCATGTCGTGTCGAGAGCCACAAACGTTATGCTAAAGCATAACCTACGGGACTTGCACCCCTCGCTTCGATGAGTGGTCCAACAATGAGCGATGATCGGCAATTCGAGACGCCTCTGGGGACCATGCCGTGGAAACGGTACGTGCCGCTGGCGCTGGCGACTTGCCTTGGGCTGGGTGCAACGCTGTTGTTTTTCGTCTTGGCTAGCGGCTGGGAGAAGCGCGAGATCGAGGACCACTTCGAGCATGAGGCGAAGGAGAGAACTTTGATCATCACCGGTGAGATCAAGGAGACAATGCTCTTGCTCAAGTCGGTTGCTGGATTATACCACGCCTCGAACGAAGTGGATCGCGGCGAATTCCACCAGTTCGTCACACCGTTTCTTTCTTCGGAAAACGGTATCGGAACAGTGCAGTGGGCGCCCCGAGTTTTGGCTGCCGAGCGGGCCGAATTTGTAGCCGCCGCAAAACAAGGCGGCCTGAAAGGTTTTCAGATCACGGAGCGGGACAGCCAGGGGCGAATGGTGCGGGCAGCCCGGCGCGACGAGTACTATCCCGCTTACTTCGTCCAACCGCGTCGAGGCAACCGGGCCGCGCCGGGCTTCGACTTCGCTTCCGACCCTCGGTACTCCGAAGCACTCCGCCAGGCTCGCGACACGGGCGAAGCAGCCGCCACGCGCCGGATTCCACTCGATCCACTCGATCGCCAATCGCCCGCACGGTTCGGCGTCTCGGTGTTTCTGCCGGTCTACGCGAAGGGTCCCGCTTTGAAGACCGTCGAGGACCGCCGGAGCCGTATCGAGGGAGTTGTCTTCGGGAGTCTCCAACTCGCCCTGATTATGGAACCCCATATAACACGCACCCACGAAAAGGGCATCGAGTTCCACGTCTACGACAATTCGGCCCCGGAAGGGCGGCAATTCCTCTATTTCCATCGGTCGCGGCTACGAAAAGAGCTCTACGAACCGGACCCCCGGGCGACAATCGGTGCCCCCGAAGGAATGCACTACAGCGCTCCACTGGAGGTGGGAGGCCGGCAGTGGTCGATTGTATGCACGCCCATGCCCGGCTACGTGGCCATGCACCGAACGTGGTATTCCTCCTGGACCCTGCTAGCCGGCGGGCTTGTGCTCACCGGGCTCTTGACGCGTTATGTGCTCGTCAACACGGACCGCAAACTGGCGGAAGAAGCGCTGAGGAACGAGAAAGCGTTCATCGACGCATCGCTGAACGCGTTGCAGGAGATTTTTTACGTGTTCGACTCGCAGGGCAAATTCCTGCGATGGAACAAGCGAGTGCGCATGGTCAGCGGCTACGGTGATGACCAGATAGCTTTAATGAAGGTGATCGACCTCTTTGCCGAAGAAGACCGCGAGCGTGTGGCCGAGGCTATCAAGGAGGTGTGGACAAACGGAGTTTCGCAAGTGGAAGCGGCCTTCCTCACCAAGGATGGGCAGCGCATAGCTTACGAGTTGACCGGCTCGCTGTTGAAGGACTCCGAACGAAACGCGATCGCCGTCTGCGGCGCTGGAAGGAATATTACCCAGCGCAAGCGGGCGGAAGCGGAACTGGCCAAGGCCAAGGAGGCGGCCGAAGCGGCCAACCGGGCGAAAAGCGAGTTTCTGGCAAACATGAGCCACGAAATCCGCACCCCCATGACCGCCATCATGGGATATACCGACCTGTTGGCAACGCTCGATCTGTCCAAAGAAGAACGGCAGGAACACTTGCAAACCATCCGGCGGAATGCCGACGCCCTGCTGAGCCTGATCAACGATATCCTCGATCTGTCAAGAATCGAGGCCGACAAGATGACGGTCGAGCCGGCCTATTGCTCGGTGCGAAACATTGTCGAAGATGTAATATCGTCGATGCGAGTCCGGGCGGACGGCAAGGCGATAGACCTGGAAGTCGATTACGAGGCACCCTTGCCGCGGATGATTCGAGTCGATCCGGCCCGGCTTCGCCAGGTCCTGATGAACCTGGTGGGCAATGCCATCAAGTTCACCGACGAAGGGTACGTGCGAGTTGCCGTCCGGTGCTTGCGGGAGCATGACGCCGCGGCGCGGATGGAGTTCGAGGTTTCCGACACGGGCATCGGCATGACCGCCGAGGGAATTGCCCAACTGTTCCAGTCCTTCACCCAGATCGACAACTCCAGCACCCGGCGCTTTGGTGGAACCGGCTTGGGTCTTGTCATTTCCCGGCGCCTGGCGGAAATGCTCGGCGGTGAGATCCGCGTGGAAAGCCAGCCCGGCAAGGGAAGCACCTTCACGCTGGTTATCGACCCCGGACCGCCCGAGGGCGATCCGGAATTTCGGCCGCCGTCCGATGCCGCGGGCGGCGAAACCGAATCGACGGCAACAGAATCGACGGCAACAGAGTCGACGGCAACCATCGGCAACTGGGAACTTCACGGCCGGGTGCTGCTGGCCGAAGACGCCCTGGACAACCGCCGCCTGATCCGGATAGTCCTGGAGGAGATCGGCTTGGAGGTCGACCTGGCCGACGACGGCCGGACAGCTTGCCAGAAGGCGGAAGCCTCGGCCGCCGAAGGAAGGCCCTACGATTTGATCCTGATGGACATCCAGATGCCTGATCTGGACGGCTACGAAGCCACGCGCCAACTCCGCCGAGCCGGCTGGCAGGGACCCATCGTCGCGTTGACCGCGCACGCCATGGACGGCGACCGCCGAAGGTGCCTGGAGGCGGGTTGCGACAGTTATGTCTCCAAGCCGATCGATCAGACGGAGTTGCTCTCGACGATCGCCCGGCACCTGAGTTCCCCGGGCGAGCCCAAAAAAGGCCCCGGTTTTATTTTTGCGCAGCCCCCACCGGGCCCGTGGGGCCAATTAAACCAGGTCCCAGTTTAGGCCCCCACCCCCCGAACGGCGGGGCCGCGGGGTTGCGGG
>JAUWJC010000043.1 GCA_030607895.1 Pirellulales bacterium | reverse complement strand
CGTTGCCGGGCAGAAGCCCCGTGTCGCCGATCGTCTCCACCCAGACCTTGCGAAGCATCTGGGCAACGATGATCTCGATATGCTTGTCGTTAATCCCCACCCGCTGGCTGCGGTAAACGTTCTGGATCTCGTGGACGAGGTACTGCTGAACGGCCTCTTCGCCGGAGATGCGCAGGATATCGTGGGGTACCAGGGGGCCGTCGACCAGGGCTTCGCCGGCCCGGACGAAGTCCCCGGCGTGCACGCGGAGGTACTTGCCCTGCGAGACTAGATGCTCCCGTTCGATGCCCGTCTCGCTGCGGACGATGATGGTCCGCTTGCCGCGGCGTTTTTCACCCAGAAGCTCAACGGTGCCGTCGATTTCGGCGATAACGGAGGGTTCTTTGGGTTTACGGGCTTCGAAAATCTCGGTCACCCGGGGCAAACCACCCGTGATGTCCTGAGTACCCGATACCTCTCGCGGCGTCTTGGCTATGAGCATTCCGGCGGAGACCTGGCTTCCTTCGGTGACTTCGATATGAGCCTTTTCGGGTATGTAGTAGAAGTCGAGGATTTTGCCGTTGGTATCTTCCAGGACGATTTGCGGGTGCAGGTCGCCTTTGTGTTCCGTAACCAGGCGGCGGACGTGACCGCTGGGGTCCTTTTCCGCTCGCATTGTCTCGCCCTCGATAACATCTTCGTAGCGGACCTTTCCGCCGACTTCGGCGAGGATGGGGATGCTGTGGGGGTCCCAATGGCAGAGGACGTCGCCGACTTTGACCTCTTGGTTTTCTTCGACGTTCAGGTTGGTGCCGGCGGGCACTTCAAATTTTTCCAGCTCGCGGCCTTTAGAATCGAGGATAAGCAGTTCGCCGTTTCGGGTGATGACTACCTGTTCGCCGGCATCGTTACGCACGACCTTCAGTCGGGTGAATTGTATGGTACCGGCTTTCTTGGCGCGGATTTCGCTTTCTTCAACGGTGCGGGCGGCCGTTCCGCCAATGTGGAAGGTCCGCATCGTGAGTTGGGTACCCGGCTCGCCGATGCTTTGCGCGGCGATTGTTCCCACGGCCAGACCCTGCTCTACCATGGTGCTCGTGGAAAGGTCCATGCCGTAACAGAGTTGGCAGATACCCAGTGAAGCATCGCAAGTCATGGGGCTTCTGACCTGGATTTTTTCCAGACCCATGTCTTCGATTTGTCGGGCGATCTCAGCGGTGATCAGTTCACCTTCGCGGACGATTATAGTGTCGGTGATGGGATTGACGATATTGGCGCGGCTTACCCGGCCGTGGATAGACTCGGCCAGGCTCACCTCGACTTTCTCGCCGCGGTAGATCACACCCTTGGTAATTCCCTGGGTGGTACCGCAGTCGTGCATGGTCACGACCACGTTTTGGGCCACGTCGGCCAGTTTTCTGGTCAGGTAGCCGGAGTCGGCCGTCTTCAGCGCCGTGTCGGCCAGACCTTTTCGGGCACCGTGCGTCGAGCTGAAGTACTCCAGCACGCTCAAGCCTTCGCGGAAGTTGGCCTTGATGGGTGTTTCGATGATCTTGCCCGACGGTTTGGCCATCAAACCTCGCATCCCGGCCAACTGCCGAATCTGCTCAACGCCGCCCCGGGCACCGGAGTGGGCCATCAGGAAGATCGGGTTGACGTAGCCGGGGAACCGCTGATCGTTTTCCAACTCTTGCATCATTTCGGAGGTGATCTGTTCGCGGGCGTGGGTCCAGGCGTCGAGCACCTGGTTGTAGCGTTCACCTTCGGTGATGATACCCCGCTGGTAGAGCTTGAGGATTCGCAGTACGGATCGCTCGGCGGTGCTGATGATCTTCGACTTGCTGGGTGGGGTAATCAGGTCGTCGGTAGCGAAGGAGAGGCCGCTTCGGGTGCTTTCGCGGAACCCTAGCTGGTTCATCTCGTCCAACAGATCGATGGTTGCCCGCCGACCTAATATCTCGTAGCAGTCGGAAATAACGGCCGCCAGTTCGGAGGACCGCATGGGAATGTTGTAGTATGGCATGCCTTTTGGAAGCATGGCATTGAAGATCACGCGGCCCACGGTGGTTTCGATCAGTGACCCCGGCGCGATTTTCGAGTCGCCTTTGACCACCCGACCCGGCGGCAGCTTTACCTTGATGTTCGCATGCGTATCCATCACCTTGAGCGAGTACGCCAGTTGCACTTCTTCCATGGAGGCGAAGGCCATTCCGTCGCCCTTGCGATCGGGAAGCGACATGGTCAGGTAGAAACTACCCATCACCACGTCTTGCGAAGGGCTGATGATCGGCGCCCCGTTGGCCGGGCTGAAAATGTTGTTGGTGGACATCATGAGCGTGTGCGCTTCCACCTGCGCCTCGATCGACAATGGAAGATGGACCGCCATCTGGTCGCCGTCGAAGTCGGCGTTGAAGCCCTTGCAGACCAGCGGATGGAGCTTGATGGCGTTGCCTTCAACCAGGAGCGGCTCGAAGGCCTGAATACCCATGCGGTGCAGCGTGGGTGCCCGGTTAAGAAGCACCGGATGGTTGTAGATCACTTCTTCCAGGATATCCCAGACCTCTTCATCCTTGCGCTCGAGCATCTTCTTGGCGCTCTTGATGGTATCGGCGTGCCCCAACTCCTTCAGACGCCGGATGATGAACGGCTGGTACAACTCCAGGGCAATCTTCTTGGGTAAACCGCACTGGTGCAGCCGCAGGGACGGTCCCACGACGATTACGCTTCGGGCGGAGTAATCGACTCGCTTGCCCAGCAGGTTCTCGCGGAAACGGCCCTGCTTGCCCTTGATCATGTCCGTGAGCGACTTCAGCGGCCGATTGCTGGAACCGAGCACCGGCCGTTTGCAGCGGTTGTTGTCGAAAAGCGCGTCGACCGACTGCTGGAGCATCCGCTTCTCGTTGCGGATGATTACTTCCGGAGCGTTGAGGTCCACCAGCTTCTTCAGCCGGTTGTTGCGGTTGATGATCCGGCGGTAGAGGTCGTTCAGGTCGCTGGTGGCGAAGTTGCCCGAGTCCAACAGCACCAACGGCCGCAAGTCGGGTGGGATTACCGGGATTACGTCCAGCACCGTCCACTCGGGCCGGTTGTCGCTGTCGCGGATGGACTCGACGATTTTCAGGCGGTTGATCAGGTCCTTCTTCTTTTGCTTGGACTTGGTCTCGGCCAGATCGGTGCGCAGTTGACGCGATAGCGTCACCAGGTCCAACTCGACCAGCAACTTACGGATCGCCTCGGCGCCCATTTCGGCGCGGAACCCGCCCTCCGGATATTGCTCGCGGGCCGCACGGTATTCTTCCTCGGTGAGCAGTTGTTGCTTTTGCAACTCCGTATCGCCGGGGTCGGTGACCACGTAGTCCTGGAAGTAGACGACCTTCTCCAGGCTGGTGGTTTTCATACTCAAGAGTGCCCCCAACCGGCTGGGCATGGCCTTGAAAAACCAGATGTGGACCACCGGGGCGGCCAACTCGATGTGACCCATCCGCTTGCGGCGCACGCGGCTGTGCGTAATCTTCACCCCGCAACGGTCGCAGATCATCCCTTTGTATTTCATCCCGCGGTACTTGCCGCAAGAGCACTCCCAGTCCTTTTCCGGGCCGAAGATCCGCTCGCAGAACAGGCCGTCCTTTTCGGGCCGGTAGGTGCGGTAGTTAATCGTTTCGGGTTTTTTCACCTCGCCGAAGGACCAACTGCGGATGTCGTGCGGCCGGGCCAGGCTGATCTTGACCGACGCATAGTCGTTAATTCGATCGTATGAGCGTTCACCAATACTCATTGCTGGCTCTCCTTATCTGGAGCAAAGGGATGATGGTCAGTGGGAATGACGAATGACGAATGACGAAGGACGAAGGACGAATGACGAAGGACGAATGACGAATGACGAATGACGAAGGACGAAGGACGAAGGACGAAGGACGAAGTATTGGTACGGGACCGCGTTTTGGGCAGTCGGCGCGGGTTGTCGAAATGAGTTCGTTGCACTCGATGATTTCTGCCTTCGTCCTTTCCCCTCCTTCCCTTCATCTTTCACCCCTCGTCCTTCGTCATTCGTCATTCGTCCTTCGTCATTCAAATGTGGCCTTTTTCCAATTGCATATTTAGTCCGAGTCCGCGGATTTCGTTTGTTAGGACGTCGAAGCTGGCGGGCGTGCCGGCTTCCAGGGTATTTTCTCCCTTGACCATCGATTCGTAGATTTTCGTGCGTCCTTCCACGTCGTCGCTCTTGACGGTGAGCATCTCCTGGAGGATGTAGGCCGCCCCGTAGGCTTCCAGTGCCCAGACCTCCATTTCGCCGAACCGCTGACCGCCGAAACGAGCTTTTCCACCCAGAGGCTGTTGGGTAATCAGCGAGTAGGGGCCGGTGGATCGGGCGTGGACCTTGTCGTCCACCAGGTGGTGGAGCTTCATCATATAGATGTAACCCACCGTCGATTCCTGCTCGAACGGTTCGCCCGTCCGCCCGTCGTATAGCTGGATCTTTCCATGACGCGGCAGGCCGGCCGCTTCGAGGTTCTCGTGGATGGTGTCCTCGTCCGCACCGTCGAACACCGGGGTGATCGCCTGGAATCCCAGCGTCGCCCCCGCCCAACCCAAGTGTGTCTCCAGGATCTGGCCGCCGTTCATTCGGCTGGGTACTCCCAGCGGGTTGAGCAGAATCTGTACCGGGGTGCCGTCGGCCAGGTGAGGCAGGTCTTCCTTGGGGAGAATCTTGGCGATCACGCCCTTGTTTCCGTGCCGGCCGGCCATCTTATCACCCACCGAAACCACTCGCTTGGCGGCAATGTATACCTTGACCATCTGCAGCACGCCGCTGCGCAACTCGTCGCCACGCTTCATCGAGTTCAGACGCCGGTCGCGCGCGTCAATGGCCGCCTCGACCGCCGGCCAGAACGTCTTGAATATCCGATCCACTTCGGCTTTTCGGGCCGGGCTGCGAATATCGAGGTTATCCGGATCGAATCGTCGGGCCTGCTCGGCGACGTACCGGTGTTCCTGGTCGTGCACCAGGTGGTTGCCGTCTTCGTCGGTAAGTTTTTTATTGAGCACGCTCTCGATCTGCTCGACCAACTCGCCGAAGGTGGCGGCGACTTGGGCGTTACCCTCGGCCTCGGTCTCTTTGAGCGATTTCTCGAATTCCTTGCGCTCGTCTTCCGAGAGGCTCATCCGTCTGGAAAACCGCTGGGTGTCGATCACGATCCCTTCGATACCGGAAGGGACTTCCAGCGAGTCGTTCTTCACGTCCTCGCCGGCCCGGCCGAAAATGGCGTGCAGCAGCTTCTCTTCCGGCGTCAACTCGGTCTTCGACTTGGGCGACACTTTGCCCACCAAAACATCGCCGGGCTCCACATAAGTGCCGATTTGCACGATGCCGTTCTCATTGAGGTTCCGCAAGGCTTTTTCGCTGACGTTGGGAATGTCGCGGGTGAATTCCTCACGGCCCAGCTTGGTCTCGCGAATCTCGATGTCGAATTCCTCGATGTGGATGGAAGTGTAGGTATCGTTCTCGACCAGTTCCTCGCTGATGATGATCGCATCCTCGAAGTTGAAACCGTCCCAGGCCATGAATGCCACCAGCACGTTGCGTCCCAGGGCCAATTCGCCTTGGTAGGTGGCGGCGCCGTCGGCGAGCACCTGGCCTTTTTCCACCTTGTCGCCGACGGCGACGATTGGTTTCTGGTTCTGGCACGTCCGCTCGTTGAGCCCCACGAACTTCCGCATTTGATAGACCTCGCTGCCGATCTCGATTCGTCGGGCGTCGACGTAAGAGACGGTTGCTCGGCGCCGGGCGCGGACCAACATGCTGGAGTTCTGGGCAGCGTCGGTCTCCATGCCGGTGGCCACCAGGGGCGGCTCGGTAATCAGAAGCGGCACCGCTTGACGCTGCATGTTCGACCCCATCAATGCCCGGTTCGCGTCGTCGTGCTCCAGGAATGGAATCAAACCGGCCGAAACCCCCACCATCTGGCTGGGAGCCACGTCGACGTATTCGACCTGGTCGACGGGGATCATCTCGAAATCGCCGTGGTGCCGGGCGATGATGTTATCGCCGACGATGCGGCCGTTTTCCATCGGGACGTCGGCCGGGGCCAGGTAGCCCTCGTGTTCCTGGTCCGCCCTAAGCCACTCAACCTCGTCGGTAAGCTTGCTTTTCCGGACCTTCTGATACGGGGTAATAAGAAAACCGTAGCCGTCCACCCCGGCGTAGATGGCCAGGCTGGAAATCAGGCCGATGTTGGTTCCTTCCGGAGTCTCGATGGGGCAAATCCGCCCGTAGTGCGAAATGTGTACGTCGCGAACCTCGAACCCAGCCCGCTTCCGGTTCAATCCACCGGGACCCAATGCACTCAACCTGCGTTCGTGGGTAAGCATCGACAGGGGATTGGTCTGGTCGACCACCTGCGACAGTTCGCCGCGGCCGAAGAAGTACTCGATGGCGGCGGAGATACTCTTTGGGTTGACCAGGCTGCGGGGCGTCATGTCCTCGATGTCCTTCAGGCTCATCCGTTCCTGCACGGTCCGCCGCAGCTTGAGAAAACCCTTGCGAAGTTCGTCGCAGGCCAACTCGTCGATGGTCCGCAACCGCCGGTTGCCCAAATGGTCGATATCGTCGATTTCGACCGACGGGTCGTCGCTCCGCAACCGCAACAGGTACTTCATTGCGGCGATCAAGTCCTCGGGGCGTAAGGTCATCTCCTCTTCGTTCACGTCCAAGCCGAACTTGCGGTTGATGCGGAACCGCCCCACGCGCCCCAACCGATAGCGGTTGGTGTCGTAGAACTTCTCGGCGAACAGCGAGCGGGCCTTTTCCAACTGCGGCGGGTTGCCCGGCCTCAGCCGCTGGTATATCCGCAACAACGCTTCCTCGTGACTGGCCGTGTTGTCGTCGGCCAGAGCGTTTAGAAGGAGAGGGTAGCGGGTGTCGCTCATCACCTCGACCGATTGCAGCCCCGAGGTGCAGATCGTTTCGGCCGCGTTCTTGGTGATTTTTTGGCCGCATTCGACGAGAATTTCGCCGGAGCGGTCGCTGTCGGCCGGATAGATGATGTCGCCCACGGCCAGTTTGCCTTCTATCTTGCTGACGCTACGGCCGTCGACAATCGTTTCCTCCGAGGTTTCATAGAACGTGCGAAGCAGGTCGGCGTCTTCGCTGTACTCGGGGGCCATCGCCCGCAACAACGTCATCGCGGAGAACTTGCCGCTCTGATCGATTCGTACGAGAAGGCTTTCTTTTCGGGTGACGTTCAGTTCGATCCAACTACCCCGTTCGGGAATAATTCGGCAACTGTGCAACCGGCGTTCACCGGCTGCCACTTCGGAGACGAAGTCTACACCCGGACTGCGGTGCAACTGGCTAACCACGACGCGTTCGGCGCCGTTGATGATGAACTCGCCGCCGCCGAGCATGATGGGGACGTCGCCCAGGTAGACTTCCTCTTCGACGGGCTCTTCCTTGGTCAGTCGCATCCAGACCTTGAAAGGCCGTCCGTAAGTAAGCCGGAGTTGCCGGCATTCGTCGGGTTCGTAGCGGGGTTTTCCCAGTTCGTAGCGGATATATTCCAGCCGCAACGATTTGTCGTAACTCTCGATGGGAAAGATCTCCCGCAACACACCCTCGATCCCCTGGTCTTTGCGCTTCTGAGCGGGGACCTCGTATTGCAGAAAATCAGAGTAGCTACGTGTCTGAATTTGAGTCAGATCGGGGATGACATGTGGGGTTCGAAGGCTGCCGAAGCGACGGATTTCTCGGGGTTGGAAGCGTCGTTGAGCCATGGTAGCCATGGAGAATGGTCCTCCTGATCGAATCGACGGATTGCCAAAGACCCCGCTGACTCCAAACGACAGTACGCGCGCAGCCGCCGGCGCGGGTGTAGCTCGTCAGAGTCGGGGGGGAAACTAAGGTTAAGCAACTTCTGCCCACTGCGTCCACGAATACTGGGGATACCGGGCTCCCTCGGCAGTTTAACGACCGAGGGGGCACGGTTGGGGAAAAGTGGTTTGTTCTCCGGCGCACGCTACTTGATCGATACCGTGGCGCCGGCCTCTTCCAACTCGGTCTTCAGTTTTTCGGCATCTTCCTTGCCGATGCCTTCCTTGACCTTGGCCGGTGCACTTTCGACCAAGTCCTTGGCTTCTTTGAGTCCCAAGCCTGTGTTGGCGCGGACCACCTTGATCACGCCGATTTTCTTGGCGCCGAAACTCTCCAGAACGACGTCGAATTCGGTTTTCTCTTCCTCGGCGCCGGCTTCTCCTCCGGCCGCCGGACCGGCAGCCATCATCACCGCGCCGCCGGCAGCCGCCTTGATCCCATGTTCCTCCTCCAGGTAATCGCTCAACTCCTTCGCCTCTTTGAGCGTCAGAGTGGAGATCTTGTCGCCAAGCTCCTTTGCCGTTGGGGAGAATTCGCGGGTTGCTTCATCTGTAGCCATCGGGCTATCTATCCTTTCTGATTTCTGATTTGGGATTTCTGATTTGGGATTTCCGCCTTCCGCCTTCCGCCTTCCGCCTTCCGCCTTCCACTATCCGTCCGAGGTTTCTCCATCCTCCTCGGCCTGCCCGGCGATCTGGCCGGCCAGTGTACCACCCGGCCCGCTGAGTTGGGCTGCCAGGGTGGCACCCGGCCCCAGTATCTGACCCACCAATAAACTTAATTGCTCCTGGCGGGTGGACCACGTGCTGACCTCGGCGACCTGAGCGGCCGTCAGTTCTTCACCGTCCATTACCCCACCGCGTGCTGCAAGCGGGGCATATTGGTCGTCTTTGGCCAGCCGGCTGATTTCCTTCGCCAGGCCGACGATGTCTTCACCACCCCAGCAAACCGCCGCGGAGCCAGTTAGCCCCGCAAACATCAGCTCCAGCGGTGTACCTGCCGTAGCCCGGGCAGCCAGACTGTTCTTGACCACTAGCAGGTGAATGTTTTTCTCTTCCAGTTCCGTCCGCAACCGGTTGTTGGCATTGGCGTCCAACCCCACCACGTTTACCAACAACGCATCGTCGATGTTATTGAGCCGCTTGCGCAGGTGATCGGTAACCAGATTCTTAATGTACTTGCTCATGTTTAGTGGTCAGTGGTCAGTTGTCAGAATCTGCGAGTAAACATGGAATTCCAAATCCTAAATCCTAAATCCTAAATCCTAAATTACTAAGCTGCCACGCGCACACTGTGGCTCATCGTGGCGCAGACGGCAATTCCCTTGACGTATTGGCCCCGCACGGCAACCGGCTTCAGGCCGACCACGTAGTCAATGAAGGCCTGAATGTTCTCGGTCAACTTGGACTCGTCGAAGCTCAGCTTGCCGACCACTGCATGCAGGTTGCTGCCGGAGTCGTTGCGGAATTCGACTTTGCCTGCCTTGTACTCGGTGACCATTTTGCCCACCTCCGGCGTGACGGTGCCTGCCCGGGGCGAAGGCATCAGACCGCGCGGCCCGAGGATTCGTCCCAACGGGCCGACAATCCCCATCATATCGGGCGCGGCGATGCAGACGTCGAAGTCGGTCCAGCCTTCTTGAATCCGGTCGGCCATCTCCTTACCCCCCACCTCATCGGCGCCTGCCTCGGTCGCTTCGTCGATCTTGTCACCCTTGGCAAACACGATCACTTTCAATGTCCGCCCGATGCCGTTGGGCAAAACGATCGATCCGCGGACCAACTGGTCGGCCTGCTTGGGGTCGATTCCCAGCCGCATGTGGACCTCGACCGATTGATCGAACTTGGTGTTATTGAACGATTTCAACAGCGCTACCGCTTCAGCCAGCGGCAACGCCGTCTTACCTGGCGCCTTCTCGGACAGGACCTTCATACGTTTCGATCGTTTGACCATTGTCGACTTTCAGCTTAGTAGGGTGGGCAATGCCCACCATAACATCATCTTGCATGTCGGTGGGCGATGCCCACCCTACATCTCACCCCTCATCCCCTGACTTCCAGTCCCATGCTGCGGGCGGTGCCTTCGATCATGCGCCGGGCGTGATCGGGGTTACGAGCGTTGAGGTCGGCCGCCTTCATTTTGACGATCTGTTCGATCTGCTCCGAAGTGACCGAGCCGACCTTCTCGCGATTGGGTACACCCGAGCCCTTGGCGATGTCGGCGGCCTGCTTCAGCAAAGCAGCAGCCGGGGGGCTCTTGGTGACGAAATCGAAAGAGCGGTCTTTGTACACCCGCACCACCACGGGAATGGGCAGCCCGCCGGCGTCCTTCGTTCGGTCGTTAAACTGCTGAACAAACTGTCCCAGGTTAATCCCAAACCGTCCCAGCGAGGTGCCGACCGGCGGCGCCGGCGTGGCTTGTCCACCCGGTACCTGGAATTTCACTTCACCTTGCAGTTGCTTTGCCATGGGTTTTGTCTACAGTGCTTCAATCTGCCAGTATTCCAACTCGACGGGCGTACTTCGCCCGAAGATGTTAATCATCACAGTCACTCGACCGTTTGCATGGTCGATGGCTTCCACCTCGCCTTCGAAGTTCTCGAAGGTGCCCTCGTTGATTTTCACCCGGTCGCCGGTGATGAAACTGATCTTCAACTTGGGTGCTTTGTCGCTTTTTTCTTCCTGCTTGGCGATGATTCGGGAGACTTCGTGCGGCAGCATCGGCGTGGGATGTCCGGCCGCTCCCGTAAAGTCGCCAATGCCGGGTGTCTCCCGGACCAGGAACCAGGTGTCGTCGTTGATTTCCATTTGCACGACCAGGTAGCCTGGATAAAGCTTCCGCTTCACTACCCGCTTCTTGCCGCTCTTAAACTCCGTAACCATCTCGGTGGGGACAATAACGTCGCCGAAATAGCATTCCAACCCGGCAATCGCCACCCGCCGCTGAAGCCCCTCCCTGATGGAATCCTCCCGGTTGCTCTGCACCTTGAGGATGTACCAATTCATGTCGTCCGACTTGGGTTGTTCTTCTTTCTCTTCCGGTTGTTCTGTTTCGGATTCGCTCTGGGTGGGCTCGACGGTCGTCTCGGTCAACTCGGCCGGCGCAACCGGCTCTTGCGGCGTCTCGGCTTGCCCGAGCCCCGGTTCGGCCGCGGCACCTTGGGGTGCGTCGCCGTGCTCGTCGATCGGGTTGTTCGGTTCGTCGGTCACGCTTGGCTGTGCCTTCAGGTATTGACCGCGTGCGGTACAGGTTGCGTCAGAGGATTCCCAAGACGTTAGTGAACACGAACTTCCAAATTGCGTCGAAGGTAAACAGCACGGCGGCCAGGCTAACGATGGTAATCAGCACGACCGAGGAGCCGCGAAACAACTCGGTTCGGCTAGGCCAGGAGACCTTGTTCATCTCGGCCTCAACGGCAATCAGGAAGTCGGCGAAGCCGGGTACGTTCATTGTGCGATACGAGGTCCAGAGTCCGATCATCAGCAGTATGCCGGGCAGTCCGAATCGCCACGCCGGCCCCCAAGTGATCAATTGCTCGCTCAGCCGCCACAGTCCCAGGGCAATGGCAATAGCCAGCGCGGCAAACGTAACCTGCCGACTAATGCGACCCTGGTTGCGTTTGTAGATGCCGGTATGAAACAGTTCCTGGAAAAACGCGTTCACCACAAAAGGATTTCCTCGGTTGTCAGGATTCAGGGGTCAGGATTCAGCATTTGCGAGCGAACGTGGAATTCCAAGTCCTGAACCCCAATAACTGACCACTATCCACTGACCACTGACCACTATCCACTAACATAATGGCAGGGGCGGAGGGACTCGAACTCTCAACCGCTGGTTTTGGAGACCAGTGCTCTACCAATTGAGCTACACCCCTGCGCCGTTGGACTGCCACGTCAGGCGGCCACCCGGGCACCCCTCACGGTACCCATGGCGTGCCGCGTCGCTTGGTTTGGGGCCTTTAATTGATGACCTTGGTCACCACTCCGGAGCCGACCGTTCGTCCGCCTTCGCGGATGGCGAATCGCACGTTTGCGTCCATGGCGCTCGGCGACATCAACTCTACACTCAACCTAACGTTATCACCGGGCATGCACATTTCGGCGTCGCCCAGCAAATTGGCCGTCCCGGTCACGTCGGTGGTGCGGAAGTAGAACTGCGGACGGTAGCCGCTAAAGAACGACGTATGGCGCCCGCCCTCGTCCTTCGACAAGACGTACACCTCCCCTTCGAACTGGGTATGCGGCGTAATCGATCCCGGCTTGGCTAACACCTGGCCTCGCTCGATTTCATCTCGCTTGACGCCCCGCAGCAGGCAGCCGACGTTGTCGCCGGCTTGACCATTGCCGAGCGTCTTGTTGAACATCTCCACGCCCGTGCAGATCGTCTTGCGCGATTCCTTGATGCCGACGATTTCCACCTCTTCACCGGTTTTGATCACGCCCTGCTCGATACGCCCGGTCGCCACCGTGCCGCGGCCTTCGATAGAGAAAACGTCTTCGATGGCCATCAGGAACGGTTTGTCGACTTCGCGAGTCGGCTCGGGGATGTACTCGTCGATGGCATCCATAAGCTCCTGGATGCACTTGGTCTTTTCCGGATCGTCCGGGTTGTTATAGGCGGCAAGCGAGTCGCCCTGGACAATGGGGATATCGTCGCCCGGAAAACCGTAGTCCGTCAGCAGTTCCCGAAGCTCCAACTCCACCAATTCCAGCAGTTCCGGGTCGTCGACCAGATCGACCTTATTAAGGAAGACGACCAGGGCGGGGACGTTCACCTGTCGGGCAAGCAGGACGTGCTCGCGGGTTTGCGGCATGGGGCCATCGGCGGCCGAGACGACCAGAATCGCCCCGTCCATCTGAGCCGCGCCGGTAATCATGTTCTTGATGAAGTCGGCGTGCCCCGGACAGTCGATGTGAGCGTAATGCCGGTTCTCGGTTTCATACTCGACGTGGGCAACCGCGATGGTCACCGTTTTTGTGGCATCGCGGACCGTACCGCCCTTGGCGATATCGGCGTACGACTTGAACTTGGCCAGACCCTTTTTCTCCTGGGCGGCCAAAATCGCCCCGGTCAACGTGGTCTTGCCGTGGTCAATGTGGCCAATCGTGCCAACATTGACGTGTGGTTTCGTTCGTTCAAATACTTCCTTGGCCATGCTCACTCCCTGCGCTGAATCAAGCGGGTAGGTTTGATTAACTTGGACGGACCCAAAAACTGGGTTAATCGACGAAAGAGCTGCTGATGGGATTCGGACCCATGACCTCGTCCTTACCAAGGACGCGCTCTACCAACTGAGCTACAGCAGCCAACCGAACCGCGGCGGCTCAGTCGATGCCACCACTTAGGCGTCTTCTTTGCCTGTTCCTTTTAGTTCCCTTTGTGCTGGGACTACTCCCCGACCACTTTTCCGAATCCTAATCAGTCTGTTTATGTGATTACAGCTTCTCTGATCAAAGCATTATTACCTAAGCGGGTGAAGGGAGTCGAACCCTCGTCTTTAGCTTGGAAGGCTATGGCTCTACCGTTAAGCTACACCCGCAGTTGCAAAAGCCTAATGACGAATAACGAATGACGAATGACGAATATCTGTATGACCAACCCCAAAGCGACTACTGGCTCGTTTTTCGTCATTCGACATTCGTTCATTCGTCATTGCTATAAATGGGGGGTGCAGGATTCGAACCTGCGAAGGCACTGCCATCAGATTTACAGTCTGACCCCTTTGACCGCTCGGGAAACCCCCCCGCACTTTGAGTTCT
>JAUWJC010000301.1 GCA_030607895.1 Pirellulales bacterium | reverse complement strand
GCTCCAACCGAGGTCAAAGTCAAAGTGAAGTTGGCCTTGCCGCCAGGCGTGGAACTGTTGGGCTACGAGCGTTATGGTGCTGGGCACGGCTTCGAGGTGAAGTTTCCGCTGCCGGACTCAAGGCCGTGTTTCTAGCGTTTTGCACCTAAAAACGGAAGAGCCCAAAAAAACGTCTTCTGGCCGAAAAATGGACCAGTCCCCAACTGGCCGTGCGAGCGAGAGGCCCGGGGTTATTGAGGCACGATGACGTCGGCAAGCAAGTATTTGCGGAGAGATTTAACTACTGCCACGAACTGCCCAACATCGACCGGCTTGGTCAGATAGCTTTCCACGTGGAGGTTCTCGCCGCTGAGAATTTCCTGATGGGTCCGCGACGCGGTAAGCACGACGACCGGCACGCGGCAGAGCTGCTCATCGTTTTTAACCTCAGTGAGTACCTCCCTACCGTCCATTTTAGGAAGTTTTAGGTCCAACAGGATGATATCGGGCCTCGGGACGCGGGCGTATCTGCCGTTGCGGTGCAAGAACTCCATCGCCTCTACCCCATCGCGGACCAGGCTCACCCGGCCCTGAATGCCGCCCTGCTTGAGCGCGTCGATCGTCAGGCCAGCATCCTCCAGGTCGTCTTCGACCAGGAGGATTTCCATGGGTCTTCCCACGGTCTCCGAACTCATAACGGTCAGACTCCTTTTGAGGCTCATAAAGCCGCGACCGGTGGTCGCGGATGTACATTCCACCCGATCGTGCCTACCTGAACAACGCATCCTATCCTTGTGACCACGCTTTGGACACCCCCCAGCCACCATGCCGCACAAAAGGACTTGAAATACATCACCACTGCTGGGGATAATGGAGTAATTGAGTGTGTTTGAGGCTTTTCGACAGGGGGCATTTGGCCGGGTCCAGCGAGGGTGTTATGGCTTCCATGCCAACCGTCCGCGAGTCCGAGATCGAACGTCGCGTAGGTCAGCGGAATTTGCAGCGTGGGCAGGAGTATTTCGAGAGCGGTGCGGTCTTCAACACGCGGCGGCAGAACCACGTGTTGAAGGCCTCATGCACCGGCTCCAGTTCAACACCCTACCGAGTGCAGATAACTTTCGGGAACAACGGCATTATGGATGCCGGCTGTACCTGCCCGGTGGGCGCCGACGGACGCTGCAAGCATGTGGCGGCCACGCTGATATGCTGGGGGAAGCATCCCGACGAGTTCGTGGCCGTCGAGGAGTTGGATGCCGGGTTGGATCGTTGCAGCCGGGGTGAGTTGATCAATCTGGTCGGTCAATTGCTGCGTCAGCGTCCGGACCTGGAGGGGATGATGGAGTCCATGCTCCCCAGTCCGGGCGTTCCTGCCTCGGTGCCGAATCCCAAGACATATCGGCACCAGGTGGCCGCGCTTCTGCACCGCGCCGGCGACACACCCGCCCACACCCGACTGATCGAGCAGCTTCTGGCGATCAAGGAGATCGGCGACGCTTTCGCCCGCCAACGCGAACTGGGCTCCGCCGCCGTGGTCTACCAGGCCATTACCGAGGAGCTACTAGACCAGGCCGATGCGCTGGACGAACGGTACGTGGGGTTGTCTGACGTGCTCAACGAGTGCGTGGAGGCGTTGGGACGGTGCCTGGCCGGGAAGATCGAAGAGTCTGACGTGCGAACGTCGATCCTCCGAACCTTGATGGACGTTTACCGCTTCGATCTGGTCTTTCGCGGAACCGCCCGGCGCGACGTACCCACCTTGATAATCAACCATGCCACCAGCAAGGAAAGGCGGAGCGTGGCCGAGTGGATTCAGCAGTTGCTGCCGAGCGTCGACGACCGATCCACGCGGCGCATTCTGGGAGGCCTGCTGCTGGATTTGGAGGCGGGAAGGCTGGACCACCAGACGTTCTGCGGGATATGCCGCCAGACGGGCCGCACCCTCGACCTTGTACGGCGGCTGGTTCAGCGGGGGCAAATCGACGAGGCGGCCGAAGAGGCCGAAGAGGCAGATAACTACGATCTCCTCAAGGTGGCCGACATGCTGATCCGGCTGCGGCGGACCGGATTGGCCGAACGCCTGGTCCGAGAGCGCTGGGAGGCCGGAAACGATCAGGCACTGGACGCGTGGATCGAGAAATTTCAGACCGACCGCCAGTCGCAACTCACTGCACTGGAGCTATCCGAAAAGGTATTCCGCCTGCAACCGAGTTTCGATACCTATTGCCAGCTTCGTAATCTCGCTCGGGAACTGGGACGTTGGGATGATGTTCAGCCGGGCCTCTTGGCCTTTCTCGAAGAGGCCGGCCGGATGCAGTTGCTCGTGCGTATCCATTTGGACGAGAACGAGATAGAGCGGGCGTTGGAGTTGGCGGCCGGCAACGGTGTGGCCAGCAGCGGCTACGGGTTGGAGTTGGAAGTTGCCCGGGCGGCCGAGAGATCGCGCCCCCAGGAAGCGCTTACCATCTACCGCAACCACGTCCAGCGGCTGATCACCCGACGCGGCCGCGAGAATTACACCGACGCCTGCCGATATCTCCGCAAGGTCCGAACGCTGATGAACCGTACCGGCGTTGCCCGAAACTGGGCCGATTACATGAGCGACCTTCGCCACCGCCACCGTACGCTTCGTGCCTTGCTGGAAGAACTGGCCGCCGCAAAGCTGTGAGAGAGTTGAAAGTTGAAAGTTGAGAGTTGAGAGTTTGGCGGTGGGCGTTGCGAAGCCGCAAGCGGCCGGCTTTATTCTTCCGCTTTCTGCTTTCCGCTTTCCGCTTTATAAACCCGGCCGCCTCGATTGACCCAACCGGGTGCGGTATTCGAGAGCAGTTCAGTTTTGCGCAAATGCGTTTCGGAGTAGGGCAGCGTGAGAAGTTGGGCCCGGCCGTTGTTACCCAGGAGGCAGGAGTCGATATCCACCAACGACGCCCCGCCAACGGCGATTCCACTCCGACCGTTACCCCGGCAGGTTACGCCGACGATCGATATCCGCCGGGCATCGTTGTGCGCGTTAATGCCGTCGAGTTGGAAGCCCTGGACGGTCAGGTTCCGGATGATAACGTACTCGACATGCACCAGCGTGATCCCCACCCGGTGGTACGCGTGGCTCAGCGGATAATCGCCCGGCAGTTTCGTCAGTTCAACACAGAAATAGATGTGTCCGCCGTGCCGGCACCATTGGAGCGGTTCCAACTCGGGCGGGCCGCCGGCTGCCCGATCGGCAATCACGCGGTTGGCCGGCCGGTCGTCCAGAAATAACTGCTGAGGGCCCAATCGCCGCGGCCGAAACCGAAAGACGGCCCCATCGTAGTTCTCCCACCCGTCGGCCGGCACCGGCACCGAACCGTCCAGCGTTGCGCCGTCTCCTTCGATCACAAACGGTGCGAACGAGTGTCCGCTGTGTCGGCTACCCAACAAACTGATGCTCTCGCGGTACGGCTGCCCGGTGGCCCTCAGCACGATCCGGTCGCCCTGCCCGGCCAATCGCAACGCCTTGGCCAGCGTCCGCACCGGCCCGGTTTGGCCGGGCATGTTCCGCGGGTGGACGCCGGTCGAAGCGTCGTCCCCGGTCACGTTGTCTACAAAGATCTCCCGGGCACCCGCCGGACAGACCGCCAGCACCAACCCAACGAACACCATGAAACGGCAAGACAATCGCATCGGCTTTTGCTCCATGGAACAATCGGATATCAACCTTCAATTGTAGCACAATCGGGCTCGATTTGTTTGCAAAAACCGGCACAATCGGCCGATTCTCACGGGCCGCCGACCCCTTGCCATACAGGCACCGGGAGGGAAAATGGAGTTCAGGGTTGAGAGTTAAGGGAGCGGTGTCGGGGGCGGATGGTCGACGGTGGCCATTGCGAAGCCGCAAGCGGCTTCAAAAGGAGAACCCTATGCGCGTGCAAATCGGTAACCAGACGGTCGAGTTGCATCAAGGCGATATTACGCTGGAAGGCGTTGATGCGATCGTCAACGCGGCGAACAGCCGGCTGGCGGGCGGGGGCGGCGTGGACGGAGCCATTCACCGGCGCGGCGGGCCCGCCGTCATGGCCGAGACCGACGCCAAGTACCCCGACGGCTGTCCGACCGGCTCGGCCGTCATCTCCATCGGTGGCAACCTCCCGGCCCGATATGTGATTCATGCCGTCGGACCGGTTTGGAGCGGCGGCGGTCGGGGTGAGGCGGAACTGCTGGCCGGCGCGTATCGACGCAGTTTGGAGTTGGCCGTCGAGCACGACTGTCGGGCCATAGCCTTTCCGGCCCTTAGCACGGGCGCCTACCGCTACCCGATGGACCGGGCCGCCCGGGTGGCGTTATCCACTGCCATTGACTTCCTCAAGAAAAATCGAAAGCCGGAACTGGTCCGCTTCGTATTGTTCGACGCCGGCGCCTACGGTGCGTTTGCCGCGGCACTGGAAGAGTTGACATGAATCAGTAGGGTGGGCATTACTTCCCTGTACCTTCGTAGCCGGGCATGGGCTTGCCCGACTCGTCGAGCTTGCCGCACGTCCAAAGCAATCCGTTGGCCAGCAGGCGATGATAGTCCTTCTGGCCGACGGTCAGCATGTTGTGACCCAGCGTGGTGGCGAACACGCGTGCTTTGCCGTAGCTATTGATCCAGCAGACCGGATGGTCCTTTTTCGACTGCGGGCTGTACATGGTCAGCAGGGCCGTGGCGTTTGGCCAGAACTTGAGGCACTGATAGAGTTCCTCGCCGGGCGTCTTCCAATCGGCGGGCCAGAACTTCGTGATCGGATGATCGGTCGCTTTTTTGGTCCCCAACGCGCGGAACCGATCGTGGCTGACCGAGGTCATACCCATCGCCTCGCACCAACTCTCCCGATCGCCCGCGCGAAATGTGTGCAGCGAGCAGTGGATAATGACCGTCGGCTTGCCGTCGCGAATCGTTCGCGTGATATTGCCGATGATCTCCGGGTCTTTTTCATTGCCGTAGCAAAGGTCGTAGACGACCACGTCGTAGGGCCTGGCGTAATCCTTATCTTTGAACTGCTCCACTCCCCAGACGATCTTGGAGCCGACGCTGGCATATTTGCTTATCTCTCCGGTCAGCAGGGAGGCGTGCTTCTTGTAGTCGTGACAGCAGCCGCCGGTACACCAAAGCGCCTTGAGCTTTGGCGCGGCGTCGTCGGCCCGGGCAAAGCAAGTCAAAACGAACAACAGGGCGAGACAGACAGCAAGCTTCTTCATGGTAGTACTCCTTCGAGAACAGGTGGGGTGGGAACAATATGCAGGGCCGCACGAATTTCTATAATGATAATGCCAGCGGCGTGGTTTGTCAAAATCCCTCCACAGGCGGAAGGATGAAGGCCTGATCCACACGCTTGCGGCTTCGCAACGAACCGGGGCAGGGTTGGACGGAATCGCGGTTGTGGCACGAGCCGGGTCGGGTGCATCGCCTGGTTTGGCGAGAGTCAGGCAAGAGACATTTCTCCCGTACGGAAATCGATGGTCAAGACTTTGCCGCGCAAAAAATCCAGACCTAGGACTCCGTCGACACCGGCACTAGCCCGAGTTTACAAGTTATGGGCGGCCATTCTCGTAACGTGTTATTTGCAAAGCGGTTGCGCGCACGCGCCGGTTACCCTAAAGAGTCGTTTTCGGCCTTGGTGAGTGGCAATACGTCCATGAG
>JAUWJC010000304.1 GCA_030607895.1 Pirellulales bacterium | reverse complement strand
GACCAGGGACCGGGGTCAGGGGGTCAGGGGTCAGGGACCAGGGGTCAGGATCTTGCTTCCAACCGAGAACTTCACACGAAAATCCTGACCCCTGACCCCGGGCCCCTGGCCCCTGACCCTCACTTGCCGTTGCCGTTTTCTTCTTGTGGAACCCGCTTGACGGCCACCAGCGTGTCGCCCGCGTCCAGGTTCATAATTCGCACGCCCTGGGTGTTGCGGCCAACGATGCTGATATCGCCGGCGGAGACGCGCTGTATTTTTCCTCGGGCGGTAATCATCATCAACTCGTCATCGTCACGGATCCGGACGATGCCGATCACCGGGCCGTTGCGTGAAGAGGTTTGTATGTCGGGTAGTCCTTTGCCGCCGCGGTGTTGGGGGCGGTACGACCGCTGGCCGGAACGGCCGTTGCCGTTTTCTGGTTCTTCCGTCTCGGGCGGTTCGGCGTCGACTTCAGATTCGCCGGGCGCGGCCTCCGATTGAAGGTTGGGCCCGAAGGGCGTTCGCTTGCCGTAGCCGTTGGCGCAAACGGTCAGCAGGCAGGCTTCCGGATCGACGGTCACCATGCCGACCACGTGGTCGTTGCCGGCCAGTCTGATTCCCTTCACGCCGGCCGAGTTCCGGCCCATCGGCCGGGTGTCGGACTCCTTGAAACGGATAGCCATTCCGCCGGTGGTCGACAGTATGACCTCGTCGCCGGGTCCGGTCACAACCACGTCGACCAGTTCGTCTCCTTCGCGGAGCCTGACGGCGATGATGCCGCCGCGCTGTGGCCGGCTGTAGGCTTTCAGCGGGGTTTTTTTGATCAGTCCCTTGCGTGTTGCCGTCATCAGGAAGTGGTCCGGTTGGTCGAAGTCCCTCACCGCCCGGCAGTCGGCGATTCCTTCCCCCTCCGACAATCGCAGCAGGTTGACGACCGCCCGGCCGCGGCTGTATCGCCCCAGTTGCGGCAACTCGTAAACCTTCCGCCAGTAGACCTTGCCGCGGTTGGTGAAGAAGAGCAGGTAGGCGTGGGTGCTGGCAATGAAGAGGTGCTCGATGGGGTCTTCCTCTTCGGTTTTCGCTCCTTTGAGACCCTTGCCGCCGCGGCGCTGCGCGCGATATGCCTTGATCGGGGTTCGCTTGATGTATCCGCGGCTGCTGATGGAGACCACCATGGTCTCTTCGGTGATGAGGTCTTCCAGATCGATGCTGCCGATTTCCTCGCCACTGATTTCCGTGCGGCGTGCGTCGGCGTGTTTTCGCTTCACCTCGCGCATGTCGCCTCGGACAATGTCGAGGATATTCTGTTCGTCGGAGAGGATCTGATTGTACTCGGCGATCTTCTCCAGAAGCTCGCGATGTTCGCCACCCAGTTTTTCCTGTTCCAGGTTAACCAACTGGCCCAGCGTCATTTTCAGAATGGCATCGGCCTGGACGGGGGTAAGCGTGTAGTCTTCTTGTGTACCCCTTTCCTCCTGGAAGACGGCGAACCCCTCGTCGCCCAAGGCCCTGCGCATCAAAACCGCCGGACAGCGAATCTCCATCAGCCGCAACTTGGCCTCGGCCTGGGTCGACGAAGCGCGGATCACGCGGATCACCTCGTCGATGTTGGCGTGTGCCAGCAACAACCCTTCGACCGTGTGCTTCCGCTGCCGCGCCTTGGCCAAAAGAAACTGCGTGCGGCGGCGGATTACCGTAACCCGATGCCGAATGAATTCCTCCAATATCTCCTTCAACGACAACACCCGCGGCTTGCCGTCGACCAGGGCCAGGAGAATCAGCGAAAAGCTGTCTTGCAGGGGCGAGAACTGGTAAAGCTGGTTGAGCACCACGTCGGGATCGGCGTCTCGCTTCAAATCGAGCACCAACCGGACCGGCTCCTTCAAGTCGCTCTCGTTGCGGATTCCCGATATGCCGGCGATCCGTCCTTCGGTTACCAGGGCGGCGATCCGTTCTTCGATCCGGTCGCGGGCTTGCTGGTATGGTATTTCGGTAACGACTATCCGGTGCCGGCCTTTGGCGACCTCTTCGATGTGCGCTCTGGCTCGGAGCACTATCGTGCTCCGGCCCGTGTGATAACCTTGGCGGATACCATTTAGCCCGCAGATTACGCCACCGGTTGGGAAGTCGGGGCCGGGCATGATCTCCATGAGTTCGTCGATCGACACATCCGGATCGTCGATTACTTCGATTACCGCATCGCACACTTCACCCAGATTGTGCGGCGGGATCGAGGTGGCCATGCCCACGGCTATACCGTTGGCCCCGTTCACCAGCAAGTTGGGGTACTTCGACGGCAGCACGCTCGGCTCGGTCCGCCGCTCGTCGTAAGTGGGTACGAAGGCGACCGTGTCGAGCTTGAGGTCTTCGAGCATCGAGGCGGCGGTGGGCGACATCCGCGCTTCGGTATATCGCATGGCCGCCGGAGGCAGACCGGCTATCGACCCGAAGTTGCCCTGCTTGTCCACCAGCACCGAGCGCATGTTCCACTCCTGGGCCATGCGGACAAGCGTGGGATAGATGACGCCTTCGCCGTGAGGGTGGTAGTTGCCGCTCGTATCGCCGGAAATCTTGGCGCATTTCACCCGAGCGGCGCCGGGCGTTAGATTCAGGTCGTTCATCGCCACCAGAATCCGCCGCTGCGAAGGCTTCAGCCCGTCACGTACGTCCGGAAGCGCGCGGCTTACTATCACGCTCATCGCGTAGGTCAGGTAACTGCCCTTGAGTTCCTCTTCGATGGGCATTTGCAGTATTCGACCGGCGCTGGTTCCGTTACCCTCGGCGGGCTCGGTGGGGGTCGAATCGTCAGGTGGCTCGGGAGGTTCAGGCGGGAGAGTGGAGTCGGTTGCCAACGGGAATCCTTTCGGCTAGCCACGGTTGGAAAGATCGCCGGAACCCCCTTACCGAAGGGGTTTCCGGAGGTCGGCTAAGTTGTAACTACCTGCAACCGATAGTATACCGATTTCGGCCCGATCTCACAACCGCGGGAGCGAGAAATGGGCCGCCGTAAGTCGTTTGCAGGAAATGCCTTGCGACTGAGCCTAATGGCCCGATCGAAAATCCCAGCACTGGATCAGCCACGAGTCCGGGACGACCGCGAATCTGGCTGCCGCAAGGACCCTCCCGGGGATTCGCTCTGCTCATCCCCGGGCATGTCGCCAGGCCGCTTGCGGCTTCGCACACCCCAACGGAAGAGCCCCAACTGCCGCATTCGTATGACGAGTCGCTTGGCGACCGGGCCGGCAACCTCGCCGCCGTTGCCGGAGTGCTCCAGCACGACAACGAAGGCCAGCTTGGGACTATCGGCCGGCACATAGCCGGCGAACCAGGCGTGATCGGCCCGATCGGCGCCGGTCTGGGCCGTGCCCGTCTTGCCGGCCACCGCAATCGATTCCATGTAGACCGTGTCGTGAGCGGTGCCCTTGCCGTCGGATACCACCCGCCGCAGACCCTCGCGTATCTCCTCCAGTGTCGAGACCTTCAGGCCGGGGATTGCGCGTGAGCCGAAAAAGGGACCAGGTTTAATTTGTGCGAAGCACCCTCCGGGCCGTTCCGGCAAATTAAACCTGGTCCCTTTTTCGGCCCTGCTTACCAGGTGCGGCGTGACCAACCGGCCGTCGGAGGCCACCGCCGCCATCATGCGGACCACCTGAAGCGGAGTGGCCGTGAGCCGGCCCTGGCCGATGGCCGTCAACTGCGTATCGCCGGTTCGCCAGGCGCGGCCTTTAAGCCGACGGGTCTCGGGCGTGGGCACGGTGCCGGATGCTTCACCGGGCAGGTCGACGCCGGTCGGCCGGCCAAACCCGAACGCTTCTGCCCAATCCACAAGCGGCCGCGGGCCCATTCGGCCGACGGGGTGGAAGAAATAGACGTTGCAGCTTTGGGCAAGCGCGTCTCGGAGTGTTACGTCGCCATGGCCCACGCCGCGGCGGCGGTAAATCGCGCACCGCATTTGGTCCGGGTGCTTGAGATATCCACGGCAGTGGAACGGTTCTTGGGGATCGACCGCAAGAGTCTCCAGAAGTGCGACGGCCGATATGGTCTTGAAGACCGAGCCGGGCGGAATGGCCATGCTGCGCACCCGGGCGAACAGCGGGCGGGCCGGGTCGGAAAGCAACTCTCTCAGTTGGGCCGGTTTCGATTCCGATCGGGATGGGGGTTGGGCGAACAGGTTCGGATCGAACCGGGGGGCGGAGGCGGCCGCCAGGATCGCTCCACCGCGGACGTCCATCACCACGATTACCCCACCGGCCGGTTCTACTTCCCCGCGGCCCAGCGCCCGCCCTGCCAGGACCCGTCGCGCCAGGGCTTCGTCCAGTAGTGTCTCGGCCGTGCGTTGCAAGCGGAGGTCTAACGTCAGGATCAAATCGCGGCCGACGCCGGGCTCTCGCTGGCGATACGACGAGAGAACCCGACCGCCGTGATCGGTCTGCCGCACGGCCACACCGCGGCGTGCTCGCAGCAGTTGTTCGTACTGTCGTTCCAGGCCCATTCGCCCGACGCGATCACCCGGCCGGTACCGGTCGGTTCCCGCAGCGGCCAGTTCCTCTTCGCCGATCGCCCCCAAGTGCCCCAGCACATTGGCGGCCAGCGTGCCCGACGGATACTCACGCCGCGAGCGCTCGATGATTCTCACGCCCGGGTAGAGTTCCGGATGGGCTTCCACCTGGGCCACTACCGAACGCGGCACGTCTTCGGCCATCACGTGGTAGTCCAACTCCTCGGTCACGGTCACCCGCGTCGGCGGCAGGTCATCGACGGACCCTTCAAGCACGTCCAACAGGAACCGGCCGATTCGCCGGGCGGTTGATGTCGGTTCGGCGGCGTGTAGATCGTCCGGGCGAGCCGTTTCCCCCTTGCGACGGTCGCATTCGGCCAGCCGGCGGCGATAGACGCTATCGGCGATTCGGCGGACCCGAGTCTGTATTCGTGCCACCCGGCGGTGCCAACTCTCCGGCGGCACGCCGCACAATCGGGCGAGCCGCTTGGCAAGTTGGCGGCGCTGGGCCAGTAGCTCGTTGCGTGCGGCTTCTATCCGTTCGGAATCCTTGCGCTCTGCCCGAGTGAGTTGCGACCGGGCCGTGCGGCGGAGCCAGCGCTCGTTTGGCGGGTCTTCCAAGTAGCGATAATGGACGGCCAGCGAGAGGGTCTTCTTGTCGCGGGCCAGTACGCTTCCGTCGGCGGCGAGGATTCGGCCGCGTACACCGGGCAGGCTCTCCCGACGGAGCAAGGGCCTGGCCGCCTGTGCTCGAAACGCCTCCCCTTGGCTGACCTCCAACTGGACGACCCGTCCGAACACTACTCCCAGCACCACGATGAACCCATCCAGACAAACCCATAACCGCCGCCGCGAGACAACCGCCGCATTTACCGGGTGCTCATCCGCGTAGAGTCGATGCCAATCGATGGGACGGTCCATTTTAGAGCCGGGCCGTGTCGGCCCGGTATTTTGCTTGCGACAACCCAAGTATAGAGCCTACGCATGAACCACATGGGTAACTGCGAGGCCTCTTGAAATCCTTGTGTCTCGTGTTTGTTATGTGGCGGATGCGGGGTGCAAGAACGTGCAATCCTTGGTTGCTTGACATGTGTCGT
>JAUWJC010000251.1 GCA_030607895.1 Pirellulales bacterium | reverse complement strand
GGAGGCGATAGCCATATACTTCGCGCGAATCCATTCGACCACTTGTGCGTCCGGCATACGCGGACGATCTCACAAATTCCGGAATCCATCAATACCAATTTCGGCAACTAATTGGCTTACGCGCCCTTAGATCGTTCCATCAACGAACTGCTCGCCGGGGAAGAACCATTCCTCGGGATCGTATTGCTCCGAACTGTACTTATAGATTGCGAATTGCCATTCCTTCATATCACCGGTGTATTCGAGACGGCAGATCGGTCCGACCGAGCCAAAGTCCTCCCTGTCGAGATACAGGTGCTTACCCCTGAAGCGCGGAATGTAAGAGCGCTCACTGTCAGCCAACACATTGCGATTGAACCGATCGACGATTGCCTTGACTTGCTCCCGCACCTCCTTGGGTATCGATTTCGCTGGCATCTCAGTCTCCGGATGTTGGATACAGAACTACTGGCTATCGAGCGGCCCGAGAATGCGAATGGGGCGCGCTGCTGCCCAATGTGGTCAGGATTTCTGGCGGATGAAACTGCTCCTACAGACCTTCCATGTACCGCTTTGCGCGAGCGACGATTCCCTTATCTTTGCAGACTTGAGTAACCTTCTTCAAAGCGGCCATGAACTCGTCGTGGTTGGGCTGCATTAGGTTGCGGTGATGTGCCAGTTCGACTACCGCCCGACTGGCCTGCGTGGCAAGCGCCGGCTCGTCCAGGTAGGGGAGCACCCAGCGCAGGGTTGCAACATCGCGAATGACGGAGGCCCGGCTGAGCACGAGGTTTCGCTCCTCGTCGCGAGTGGCCAGCTTCATCACCTCGTCGAACTTCTTGAGCGTATCTTTGTTGGGATTGCTCTCGCGCATCGAGATCACGCGAATGTACGCCCGAAGCGCCCAGATGTGCTCGTTATCGTTGTGTGGGTTCTTGGCGATATTCAGCAGATCGCCGGCCACACTGGCATCGGGCCAGTTCGAGAGCGCCCGGACGGCCGCCTCTTGCAGCTTGGGGTTTTTGCTGGCTAGTTGGGGCTTGACGGCCTCGAGCGCCTTTTTGCCGCCGATTCGCCCCACGAGCGGGAGCAAGGCGCAGAGGTCGGCTTCGCTTGCACCGGCCAGCGCCGGCAGCACCGGATTCGCCCGTTGCTGGGGATCACCGATCCGCTTCGAGATAAACCAGATCGCCCGCTCGATCTGGTCCCGCTGGCCGCCTTTTTTCGTTGCAAGCAGCATTTTGATCAGTGCCGGCACGTCTTTCGGTTCGCCGATGTTAGCCAGCGCGCCGATCGCCTTTCCGCGCACCCCGGCATTTTCGCTTTGGGTCTCCTTGAGCAATGCGGGCGCGGCGCCGATGGTTTTTCGCTTGTTCAGCACGTCGATGAGTGTGCCGCGGCGGCCCGGGTCTTGCTCGGCCTGCATGGCGGCGATTATCGCTTCGTCAGCGCCGGGACCATGGACCAGTTCGAGGCTTGCCTTGGCGTGACCTGCCGCGGGGTTGTCGGAGAACATCGTCTGGATCAGCAGCGGCACGACCGAGACGTCACCCAGCCTGGCCAGGGCGCGGAAGGCGGCAAGCTCGACCTCGGGTTTGTCGCTTTTAATTGCGGCCAGGACCACCGGCATGGCGGCTTTGTCGCCTTTGGCGGCCAGGCCGGCCAGCAGGAGTATCTGTCCGGCCGGCGGCAGCTTGGGCATGGCCTCGGCAAAGGCCTTCATGGCATTGGGGCCGGAAACACTCGTTATGAAACCGGCGGCAATCTCCCGGGAGTCCTTGTCCTGGCTACCCAGCATGGCAATGATAATCGGCGCGGCCCGGCCGGAGTCGGCGCGGAGCATTCCCTGAAGCGCGGCGAGCCGTGCCGGCCGGGGTAGCTTATACGCGTCGAACTGGCTGAAGATATCGGCCGCCTGGCGTGTCTTGCCCTCCTTGATAAGCCGATCTATGCAGCGGAAATACGCATCGGCAATCCGGCAGCACAGCGCGGGCGGTAGTTTTTCCAGATGGGCGTTGATGGCCTCGACTCGCGCCGCCGGCTCCGTCTTTCTCAGGCCGGGTCCCATGAAGGCCGACTTGATCGCTTCCGAGGCGCCGATCTTACCCAAGGCGTTGACCGTGGCCGCCACGATAGCCGGATCCTTCTCCGTGAGCAAAAGCGCCAGACGACCCACGCTCTTCAAGTCGCGACGGCACCCCAGCGAGTTGATCAGCGCCACTCGCCAATTGAGCCCCTGAGCGCCCTCGAGCGCGGCCAGCAGTCTGGCGTTGGCTTCCGGGGCCGGGTTGTTCTGGAGCGCCCGCCGGGCACAGTCGCGGATTTCCGGGTCCTTGTCGCCCAGCAGTCTGGCCACCGCATCGACACACTCGCCACGGCCGATGAATTCGAGTTGCTTCAGCAGCCACACTCGGGCCGGTTTGGCCGTTTCCGGGCCAAGTCTTTCGGCGATCAGCTTGCAGGCCGCCGCCCGTTGGGCTTCCTGCCCCGGTCGGCTTACCTGGTAGCAGGCATTCTGGAACGTTTGTTGCGGGCTTTGCCGGTCGGGGATTTTCTCCGCGCCCATGCCGGGCAGCAATTGATCGAGCAACTGCCCAAACGACTGCTCCTCGGCCATCGCCACGGCCGAACCGACGACGACCGCCAGCAAGCCAATGCTGAGAACCTTCCAACGCTTCATGGTCAAACTCCTTGGGCTGTTACGAAACATTAACTTTCGCCGCTTGCGGCTTCGCACCGCCACGTCATCGCCACCAAAAACGTGCGAAGCCGCAAGCGGCCCAATGGTTGTTGATTGCGACGATTCACGATAGCAGGGTCCAGGGCTCGCGCTTGGGGCGATCCAACCAACGGTTGGCTTCCGGATCGCCGATGAATTGCTCCTTTGCCGGGTCCCAGCGCAGCGGCCGATTCAGCCAGTAGGCCAGGTTACCCAAGTGACAGACACTCACCGACCGGCAGCCGATCTCCACGTCGCAGATCGGCTTCTGGCGAGTGCGAATCGAGCGGAACCAGTCGTCGTGATGGCCGGGGCTCTCGTACAGATGAACTTCGTTTGGTCCGGTCGGCGTTTGCATCAGGCTGTCGGGATACGTTCGCAGGAATCCGCGGGCAACCTCGACCTTGCCCTCCGTGCCGGTGAACAGCACGCCGCGGCCGCCGTTGCCGTGCGTCATGGTCACGCCGTTGGCGTATTTGTACGTGAGCAGCTTGACATCCTTTCCGTCGGGGGGATAAATCTCGACCGGGCCGCTCCCGTCCATGCCCAAGGCCCATTTGGCAATGTCGAAATGATGGGCGCCCCAGTCGGTCATGCCGCCGCCCGAGTAGTCGCGGTAGCTCCGCCACAGTGGATAGCCGGTGAAGCTGGGCGGCGGGCAGAGTATCGAGTTGTAGGGCCGCCACGGTGCGGGACCCAGCCACATGTTCCAATCGACGCCTTTTGGGACGGGTTCTTCCGGGAGATAGCAGTCTTGCGAGGGACCGCCCACGCTTACGCCGATCGTGAGCAACTTGCCGATCCGGCCGCTGCGAACCATCTCGCAGGCGAAGCGGAACTCCCGGCTGGATCGCTGCTGGCTGCCGGTCTGGAACACCCGACCGTACCGCCGCACCGCGTCGACCATCGCCCGGCCTTCGCGAATCGTCAGCGACAGGGGCTTCTCGCAGTAGATGTCCTTGCCGGACTCGGCAGCTTGTATTGCGGGGATTGCGTGCCAATGGTCGGGTGTGCCGATCAGCACCGCGTCGATGTCGTCGCGGGCGATCAGTTCGCGGAAGTCGTTGCACAGATCGGGTCCCTTGTACGAGTTTTTGTATTCCGCGCGCTTGGAGTAGTTACCCCGGACCACTTCGCCGGCCGTCTGGCGTTTCGACTCCTGAACGTCGCAGATCGCCAGGATTTGCACGTCCGGCCGGTTGACGATCCGGCAGAGATGCCCGTGCCCCATCTTGCCGACGCCGATGAAGCCCATCGTCAGGCGTTCGCTGGGCGGGTTGGCACCGAAGGCCGACGAGCCGATCAGCATTGGAGTACCGAAAGCGGCGGCCGTTGCTGTCTTCAAGAAGTGGCGGCGGCCAATGCGGCCCTGTCGAGTCATACCGTGTCGAGTCATAAAGAGCGAACTCGTAATAGCTTGTTTTCCTGACAGGATATTCCCTCAGCCCCCGGCTTTGCCGGGGGACTGTTTGCCGGGGACTGGTGGTGCCGATGACATGCGTTCAATGGAATTTCGGCCTGGTTCAATTTTGCCAACATCCAGGCCGGGATTTCCGACAATCCCCCGGCAGATCCGGGGGCTGAGGGCCTGTTCATCAGAAAGCCTCCTCACAAGAGTAGCCCAATCGCGTTGCGCGGGAGCAAATGCGGCGGAATCCGTGTAAAATCTTCCTGACCCGCATTTCTCACCAGTGGTATTGCGCCAGGCCGCCTCCTGTGCGATAACTTGTTTTCTCAAACTGTAAGGAGGGGAGTCCGAAAATGGGGACTGGCTCCGTCACGGGCTGGTTTTTTTGGGAGTTTTCGGCATGCCGACGGTGCCAGTCCCCATTTTCCACTGACCGCTTGCAGTTTGAGTTGTTTTGCAAACAACAGGTTATGCCGCAAACAGGAGACAGCCCGGTGCGAACAGAGTGTAACACGGATCGACTTGATTTTCAGCCCCTCCAGAAGCGGCAAATTCTGGGGGTTTTCGACGGCGGGGCCATTACCTCCGATGCCGGGGGCTTGCTGCTGAGAGAAGTCGAGTTGAAAACGCGGATCATCGAACGATTCATGCGTCTGCTTTTGAGATAAGCCAGTAGCGGCGGCGCGCAAACCCGTTCCGTACCCCTCGAAGGCAGGGTGCCTGCAAACGGCCTTGACTTGGATTGTCGTTCCTGCGACACTCCGCCACCCCTCTTGCGACGAGGTGCCGTTATGGGATCAAAGCGAGCCCAGCGGCCGGAAGGGGGCAAGTACTCGAATCAGGAGACCTGAAGGATGCGATACGGGCATTGGATGCTGTTATTGACGGTTGTGGCCATCGGTGCCGTGGCCATCGGTGCCGTGGCCATCGGTGCGCTGGGTTGCGGCGGCTCGGACAAGAGCGGCCCGCCGGCCAACCCACCTGAGAACGGTACTGAGACGCCGGCCGACAACTCGGGTGATCAACAGGCGGCATCCGCGGCCGTGAATGAGTTTCTCGATGCCGTGCGCGTCGGAAACGATACCAAGGCCGCCGCGATGCTCACCCCGCTCGCCCGAAAAAAGACTGCCGAACACGGCATGATGGTTTCCCCGCCCGGCAGCGATACTGCCCGATTCGAATTGGGTGAGGTGGAAATGCTTGCCGAAGGCGGCGCCCGGGTAGCCAGCTTGTGGACAGATCTGGATTCAACAGGAAAACCACACACGGACCGGATGGTCTGGATGGTCCGCAAGGAGCCGGAAGGCTGGCGAGTGGCCGGCGTGGCAGCCGTGGTTTTCGAGGGAGAAGCACCTTTGCTATTGAATTTCGAAGACCCGGAAGAAATGGCTCGCAAGCAGCAAATGCTTCGGGAAGAGGTCCGTCGCCGAGCCGCGCAGGCCCAATTTCAGGCCCAAGAGAAAAAAAATCCGGCGGACTCGATCCGCCGCTGAGCGACCTACTGAGTCGCGTTCTTCCCACCTATTCAGGGCAGCGCCCCCCCATCTATTGCCCTGTCCGCATTTACCGCAGACTTTTTTTGCCGGGCAAATCCGCACTTACGGTGCGGAAGGCAAATGGCGCAAACTCTTCGCATAATAGAAGTTAGCACAACTCTACCGGTAGTTACCGGTTGCTTGCCTCTGAGATTTTCGGATGCCGACTACGCGCGTCGCTAATAATGGGGTACATTATTTAAGTTATCCGCGTAAAATCCCCAGAATTCCGATGCGACGTAACGCGTACATTTTCTCGTGTTACCCCGCTTGACAATCGGACTAGCTATGCTAGTTTAGCAGTCTAAGTTGCGTATTACCTAACCCACACGACCCAGGCCGCAAAACTTCAACAGGGCAACGGATAGGTCTATGGTCGTTGTGGCGTAGATGCGTTTGTGTATTTCTCCGTGTTACTGGCCGTCGGAAAGCGGGGAGAAGAAGTGAGTTGACGGTGCTGCTGTGAGTCCATTAACGCTACGGTACCTGTTTTTCAGTTTTGGAGGATTCTCGAATGAATCGCACCTGTATTTTGTGCATCGCGGTCATCGCGGTGTTGGGTCTCGTGCTGCTTGGCCCGCTGAGCCAGGCTGATGCAGCCCGGACCTGCGCTCCGAGGACTTGCGCGCCGAGGACGTGCGCTCCCGTGACGTGCGCTCCGGTGACCTGTGCTCCTCGGACCTGCCGCGCTCGGACTTGCCGTCCTCGGACCTGCCGTCCCAGGACGTGCTCGACGTGCGCTCCCGTGACGTGCGTTCCGGAGACTTGCGCTCCTCGGACCTGCCGCGTTCGGACCTGCCGTCCCAAGACGTGCCGCCCG
>JAUWJC010000581.1 GCA_030607895.1 Pirellulales bacterium | reverse complement strand
CCGGCCGAAAAAGGGACCAGGTTTAATTTGCCGGAACGGCCCGGAGGGTGCTTCGCACAAATTAAACCTGGTCCCTTTTTCGGCCCTGAGCAGCGCTGCTCAATGCGCGGGCCCCGGCGGCATGGGCGCTACCGGCGCTACCGGCGGTAACGGTCGGACCCGCGGCATGGGCGGATCTTCGAGGGGGCGCGGCGCCGGATTGCGAGGCGGTGTTAGTGCGGGTCCTGTTGGTTCCCGAGACGTGGAACCTGGCCGATGTTGCGGCAGGGGCGGCAGTTTCCGTATTTTCGGAGACGGGTTTTTCGTTGGTTGAAAGCGTAACGTAGACTGAGAAACCGGACCGCCTCCGGCAGGCTGCCGCGGGGGCGGAATCGGCTGATCGGCAATCCGTCGATTGGGAATCTGTTTCCGTGGAACCCGCGACTCCAGACCATTGCTGGGCCGGCTTTCGCCACGGGCCGTCGACGAACTGGCCGGCCGCTCGGCAGGCCCCTGTAGCCTCCGCAGCCAGGTTGCGGCCGCCTCGAACGACGGGTCCTTCTGAAGTGCCGCGGCGAACTGACTTCTGGCCGCCCGCTTGTCGCCCCTCTTATCGAGCAGGTATCCCAGGTTGTAATGGGCAACCGCCGCGCCGTGGACTGCCCTGAAATGCATCAGTGCCGCGTCGAGCTGTCCTCTTTCGACCAGCACGGTTGCCATGTTGTTTCGATACAGGGCCCGCTTCGGCTGAAGTCGGATCGCCCGATCCAACGCGGCGACCGCCTCGGTCAGCCTCCCCTGCCGGGCGTAATAGAGGCCCAGGTCGTTATGCACGGCCGCCTCCTGCGGATGGACCTTGGCCGCCTTGCGGTACATCTTGCTTGCTTCGTCCGACCGACCGAGTCGGTCCAACAAGTGGGCGTAACCCAACATCGCTCCCAGGTGATCGGATTCCTCCTTCAGGGCTTTTTCGTACTGCCGTTCGGCCTCCTCCACTCGGCCCGATTGTTCTTGCAACCGGGCCACGGCCACGTACAGTTCGGGCCCTGGCTTCGACTTGCTGAACAGAGACGTTGGATCGTCGATCTTGTCGGTTTGCGTTTCGGGGGTAATGGTCTTGGAGATCTTCCGCCAGCCGCTCTTGAGGCTCGAGGAAACCGACGCCGTCAGGGAGGACTTCCTCGTTCTTGCAGCCACCTGAGAAATTGACGGCGAGTGGATGCCGCTTGTGCGTCGCACGGCGGGTGAGACTACGAGATCGTTCGGAGTAGCCGCGTGTACACCAACAGCCGCAGCCGCCACCATCGCTACTGCCAGCAGAGTAGTCGATGCCTTTTCCACCTGGTTCCTCCATGTACTCGGCGTGCAACCCCGGTCGCAGCGGGCCGAAAAAGGGACCAGGTTTAATTTGTGCGAAGCACCCTCCGGGCCGTTCCGGCAAATTAAACCTGGTCCCTTTTTCGGCTCGTACCCTCGTCCCTAAACTCCAAGAGAGGACTTCTCTTTTGATCGACTTGCACGCCAGTAGTCCTGTAACCGAATTGGGGAGTTAGGGGAAACTTGCGGACTCTAGCGGTCACACCGATTGTCTCGACGATAAGGTTGGGAAGACAGGAGGTCTAGCGAGGCGTAGCCTCAGACCGAGGAGAGGGTTCTCAGGGTTCAGGACTTGGAGTTCCACGTTTGCCCACAAATCCTGAACCCCGACAAAACTTGACTCATTTGCAACAACTTCCGGAAACCAAGTGCCCTAGTGTGGCCAGTTGATTACTGATTGATGTCGCCCGACCCCTCGGTGGCCTCGGGCAGGCGTGGATTGGGGGCGGAACTCTGGAACTTGCGATCGATGTTGTCAACCTGAGCGGCTGGCCAACCGGCGGGTCCCACATCGGTCTGGAGTACGGCCGGCAACTCGCCGGCAGGCACGAGCTTGATGGCCAATTGCTGGACGGCGTCGACGCGTTGGGTGGTATCTTCCGCGGCTCGCGCGCGGTGGATGTAAATGATGCGATGATGGGCTGGACCCTCCAGCAGTATCCACCGTACTTTCAACTCGCCGGCCTCGGTCAGTTTGTTGGTGTCCTCGCGGAAATGGTACTTACCCAGCGTGTTCTGACGCTTCCAGCCGTTGTTGACCATGACCACAAAGGGGGTGCGGACCATCTCGCGGTCGGAATAGATGAACGGATGCGGCCAGCAGTTGTTCCGCTTGGACTCGGTGAAGAACTTGTGCCAGAGCCGCTTGATGCCCGACATGGGGGCGATTGGCCGCATCGCGGACGGCTCGACGTACTCATATTCATCCTCCAGGGGTGCATATTCATCCTCCGGGGGTGCATATCCATCGTCCAGGGGAAGCGACCGGACCGGCGCGACCGATTGGGACGCCGTCCATCGTGTCGACGGGAATTGCTGTGCCCGAGCCGACGCGGCCCACGTCAGGCAGAGCGCCGCGGTCAAACCGGCCAATAGAAATCGTGCCGCCATGCGTGATTCCCCCCTGTTGGCCTGTTCCCACGCCGGTCAGGCCGAAACGGTGTCTAGGTAGGTTGGGTCTACGCCCCTAGAATCCTTATCGGCATTACAGAGCGAATGGTTGCGACAAGAAATGCTCGCAACGGCCCGGATTGTCTGAACCGGCCCATTGACCACTGG
>JAUWJC010000593.1 GCA_030607895.1 Pirellulales bacterium | reverse complement strand
AAGGTAACCAACGACGAAATCGCCGAGGTTCACATCAAACGAAACAAGTTCCATGGCGAATGGAACTACGAAATCCATCCTCGTTCCATGCGATAATTCGGTAACTTATTGTCTTGCAGGTCCTTAGTGCCGGTGGCCGAGGAGGCCAACGTGCGGCTTGCCGCTCATCCGGACGACCCGCCCATGCCAACCTTGCGTGGCACGGCCCGATTGATTCATCAACACCATCACTACCAGAAACTGCTCGACCTGGTGCCCAGCCGATGCAACGCATTGGAATTCTGCCTGGGCACCTTGCAGGAAATGAGCGAAGGCGATCTCTACGGTAGCGTTGACCGATACAGTCGCCAGGGAGCCATCGCCTACATACACTTCCGTAACGTGAGGGGCAAGGTTCCCAATTATCATGAAGTGTTCATCGACGAAGGGGACATCGACATGATCCGGGTACTGCGGATCCTGCATCGCAACGGCTACGAGGGCGTGCTGATTCCCGACCATGCCCCAAAGATGTTTTGTCCCGGGCCATGGCATTCCGGCATGGCACACGCGTTAGGATACATGCAAGCGGCTTTACAAGCGATTGAAGCGGAGGCCTATTGATTGCCGCATGGCAAATGATCGGGTGGTTGCACCGCTAGCCGGAGAATTCGAATGCCTCCACCCCGCATACGCCCGGACGTGTCCGGAACAGCCCTCCCGCGTGCGGCTGAGCGGTTAGATCCGTTTCGGACAAGCCAATTCGGGCAGTCGTGATGTAGAGTTCATCGAGGTTTGGCCCGCCGAATGCGCACGACGTAACCCGTGACGCCGGGACGGGAATCGTCTGTTCGAGGGTTTCGGAGTTTGGGTCCCAGCGGGTCACGCAGCCTCCGTCCCAGTGAGCGATCCAGATCGCCCCCTCGGCATCGACGGTCATTCCGTCCGGTTTTCCCAAGTTCTCGGGCACATGGACGGCCACGCGCCGCCGGCCGATCGCGCCGGTTTCCATGTTGTAGTCGAACGCTACCACCTGGCGTGTAGGCGTGTCGATGTAATACATTATCGATCGGTCAAGGCTCCAAGCGATACCGTTGGAAATAGTCACGTTGCCTAAGACGCGTCGCACCGTGTGATCGGGATCCATGCAATAGAGGCTGCCCGCCCCCTGCTTCTTGCTGATACTCATCGTGCCCGCCCAGAAGCGTCCGGCCGGGTCGCACTTGCCGTCGTTGAAGCGGTTGTCGGGAAGATGCTGCTCCGGATCGCTGAGAATCGCCAGTTTTTCGGATTCGGTGTCGAGGGTTGCAAAGCCGTGGTGCAGGGCAAGCATCAACCCTTCGCCGCGTCGTGGGACGACCGTGCCGACCATCTGTCCGATTTTGATCGCCCGATCGCTCCCCCGGGCCGGATCATGGATGTGTACCTCCCCTTCGACTATATCGACCCAATAGAGCCGCTGCCGGCGTGCGTGCCAGATTGCACCTTCGCCGACGATTGCCTTGGCATCGAGGACCAGTTCAACGTCCACGTCGATTCCTTCTCGAAAGAATGAAAGCTTCAACGCATATACAATCCGCCGTTGACGTCGATGGTGGCGCCGGTAACGTAGCGGCCGCTCTCGCCGCAAAGATAGGCGACGGCCAGGCCGATGTCGCGGGTATTGCCCAGGCCGAGCGGGATGTCGGCGGCCAACTTGGCGATCCGCTCGGGGCTCAGCGCTTGGTGCAGCAGTTCGGTTTCGATGCAGCCGGGCGCGACGGCATTGACCGTGATTCCGAGCGGGGCCGCCGTCCGGGCCAGTGTCTTGGTCATTCCCAGCATCCCGCTCTTGGTAGCCGCATAGTGTACGTGCCCGAACAACGCGCCTTGCTCGCCGACCACCGAGCTGATGAAGACAATGCGGCCGCTTTTCCGTGCCGCCATGATTTGCATGGCCGCCTTCGAGCAGAGGAAGCTGCTGGTAAGATTTGTGTTGACGAGGAAGTGCCAGTCTTCCTCGCTGGTTTCGAAGATGTCTTGCGGCCGGGACAGGCCGGCGTTGTTCACCAGGATGTCGAGGCGTCCGAAATGCCGTGTGACTGTTTCGAAGAGGCGGTTCACCTGGTCGGCCGCGCTGACGTCGGCCTGGACCTTGATTGCCTGGCGGCCCATGTCGCGGATCTCGGCGACGACCTCATCGGCCTTATCTTCGGCGGTTCTGTAGTTGACGACGAGGTTAGCGCCGTTCTCGGCCAGGACCAGGGCGATACCCCGCCCCAGCCCCCGAGAGGCGCCGGTGACCAGGGCCACTTGTTCCGACAAACCCGACATTACACGGCCTCCTGACTTGGTAATTGTTCACGGGATATTTCACGGTTGTAGCGGTAGAAATTTAGGGATGCGGGATGAACCGCTTGCGGCTTCGCAATCCTAAACCCCTAAACCCCTAACCCGGACGAGCCGGAACCATACAGGATTTTCAATCAGCGTTTTTGTGGCATTTGGCCTGGCAGGTTGTTATAGCCTGAAAAGTTCGCGCGATTCCAAACGTCCGTT
>JAUWJC010000224.1 GCA_030607895.1 Pirellulales bacterium | reverse complement strand
GGGGGGGGGGGCGGGCCCGCCGGGAAAGTGTTTCGTAACCGCAAGTACCTGAAATCAAGCACTTTGCTCCGACTTGCCCTCACCCTAACCCTCTCCCAAAGGGAGAGGGGACTGACTGCCAGCGGCTTTCCGCAACAGAAACTAACTGACAGTGCAAGCGTTGTAATATTGAACCAACACCAGAAATCCAAGAGGATCAAATCAAATGGCCGATGTGATTAAGCTCTCCGAACTGCCCGCCGATCAAGTTCCCGAGAAACTCAGATGGGAATACTACTTCGATTTCCAGGCCCATCCGTTCGCTCATTCGTCGCTCGTGACGGAAGCGAAGTCGGTAATCGACGTGCTAGGCAAGATTGGCGGATACGCGAAGTCGTGGCTTGCCGAGAAGGTCGACGAGATGGGTAAAGCGGATTCCGTGAAACTACTCACGGAGGCGGATTTCCCCAACCGGGGCGTGGGCAGCTTCCGCGCGCTGCTGGCCGAGGGCGCGGTATTCGACCCGTCATACTATGTCGGCAGCAACTCTGGAGAACCCGGCACGATCTGCCTGGACAAAGGCGCCAAGCTGCTCGGCTCGGTAATCTATCCGGCCGAGGGAGACATCTACATTGGGGCCGATTCGTTGGTCGAGCCGGGCGTCGGCATCAAGGGCCCGACTATCGCCATGGAAGGGAATGAAATCCGCCAGGGCACCTACCTTCGCGGCAACGTAATACTGGGCGCCAATTCCGGCGGGGCCGCCTATCGGGGTGAACTCAAGAACGTCGTGATGATGAACGACGCCAATTTCCCCCATCCCTCGTACCTGGGCGATAGCATCTGCGGCTTCTCCACTCACTTCGGCAATCAGGTTACGGCCGCCAACCTGGGTATCTTCCAAGGACTCCGCGAGCGAGCCAAACGAACGAACGTCGTCATCGCGGTCGATGGTCAGCAATACGACTTGGGACTGGTTAAGATGGGAGTCGTGATGGGCGACCTGGCACAAGTCGGCTGTAGCAGCGTGGTTGCCCCCGGAACGCTCATCGGTCCGAACTGCGTCGCTTACGGCCTGTGCAACATCGACCGCGGGCTGTACGACGCCCGTACGCTGTTCAAGAACAAGGCCATTGGCGCCAACGTGATTGAGATTGGTACCATCGACCCGAGTCGAATCTAACTCAAACTGTAAGGAGGGGAGTCCGAAAATGGGGACTGGCTCCGTCACGGGCTGGTTTTCACGAGAGTTTTCGGTTTGCCGACGGTGCCTGTCCCCTTTTTCGGACGCTTGCGGCTTCACAATACACCGAGAAACATGACTGCCGAAATTGGTAAACTGACCGTTGGGCAGTACGTCTCGCTGGTCGACTCGGCAACCGGCGGGCAGGACGGGCCGCTGTTCGAGCGGGCAATCCACCTGCACGGCTCTCGGCCGGCGGCGATCGATTCGCTCCGCCGGTTCGGCACGCTACTGGACGAATTCGCCGGGCGGTTCGGCGCGGACCGGAAGGTCTCGTTGTACGAGTCGCCCGGCCGCGTCAACTTGATGGGGATGCACGTCGATCATCGGGGCGGCATTGTCAACCCGGTGGCTACCCGCGAACGAATCCGCGCGGTTTGCGGCCGGCGTGACGACGATTTGGTTTATGCCCGATCGCTTTCGCGCAATTTTGGCGAAGGGCAATTCCGCATTTCCGAGCGACTCCCGGAAAAACCGCTCGGCTCGCTCGGCGAGTGGCTCAACTGGACCGAGTCGGAAGCGGTAAAGATGGGCGGGGGCAGGGATTTCATCAATTACTTCGCTTGCGGTCCGCTCTACGCCGCCTGTTTTTGCTACCGGTGGCCCCAGCAGTTCCATGGAGCGGACTTCGTGCTGGACTCCGATCTCCCGCCCTCCGCCGGCCTTTCATCTTCCTCGGCAGTCGTCGTGCTGGCAACCGATTTCTTCCTCCGCTCGAACCCACGTGGCGTCGAAGAGTTGCCGATAGATCGTCTGCTCGAGATATACGGCTACGGCGAGTGGTACATCGGCACGCGAGGCGGCACGGGCGATCAGGCCGCCATCAAGCTATGCCGTCGCGGAGCCGTGCAGCCGATCATCACCACGCCCCAGTTCCGGGCCTGCCAATCGGCTCCCATTCCCGATGGTTACGACATCGTTCTTTACCAATCGGGTGACGAGGCGAACAAGTCGGTCGAACCGTTCAAGACCGGCTTCAACGCGCCGATTATCTCCTACCAAGCGGCTGAAGTGCTGCTGGGTGACTACTTGCGAGAGAGAAATCCCGCCGCACTCGATCGGCTTCTGGCCGATCGGGCCGCCTTGGACCCGAAACACCAGCGCGTTTACCTGGGCGACGTGGTCAACGAGGAACTGCTCTCGGAGCCCGAATTGTATCGCTTCCTGCGGTCGTTGCCTTGCGTGATGACCCAACAGGACATCTTCTCCCGCTTCCAAAGCAGCGAGCAGGGCTTTCTCGACGGAATCAAACAGGCCAACGAGCCGGAGCAAGGATATCACGTCCGCGACGCCTGCGCGTTTGGGTTCGGCGAATGCGCGCGGGGAAAACATGCCGCCGGACTGCTCGCCGACGGCGACATCCGAGGCTTCGCCCACATGATGAACGTATCGCAACTCGGCGATCGTGTCGGCGAATTGGCGGACGGCTCAAGCGGCCGAGTCAAATTCCTGGAGAACGACACCCTTGCCACCATGGAGAAGGACGGATTCCCTCTACGCGAGATTGCGGGCGACTACCACGTGAGTACCGCCAATATCGATCGCCTCGTGTCCATTGCACTCGGCTGTCCCGGTGTTCTCGGGGCGCGATTAAGCGGCGCCGGCCTGGGCGGCATGGTCATTGTATTGGGCGAAGAAGGCTTCGACGAAACGCTCGATGAGATCCTGATTCGCGACTACTACGAACCGCTCGGCAAGCAGTTCCAGAAGACCCGGATCATTCCCTCCGAAGGCGCGGGATTCTATTGAAATGACATGCTAACCGTTCAGGGACATGATGGGCCTGTCGAGGTCTTTTCCCTCAGCCCCCGGCTCTGCCGGGGGACTGGCGGAATTCCGGTTGAACGGGGATTCCCGGGGCCACGCGTCCCCCGGCAGAGCCGGGGGCTGAGGGACCAGGTCAATGGCCGTGCGAAGCCGCAAGCGGACCGCAACTGGGCCTATTTTCCGGCCGGCACGCCGCTCCAGGGTCGGCCGGCACCGCTCCATTGGAACGGGTAGCGGTCGTTGTTGGAACTCCAACCCGCCGAGAAATCGCCGTGATAGGGATCGGTGTGGTCTTTTGGCCGGCTGTTCGAGAAGCCGAACCACTTCCTCGATTCGATTCGATGTTGCCGCTGGTTCGCCCGAAACTCGGCCCGCGTGCGAACCGCCACCTTGGGATCCTGGTATTGGCGGAGTTGTTGTTCGTAGAACCACATTTCCGGCGTGGGTGCCAAATCCCCCGGCGAAATACCGCCACTGAATCCCAGCGGGGTGTCGATTGGCTTGTCGGCCAGTGTAGGTGCGGCCACAAACAACAGCACGGCCGGCGCGATCACGATCAAAAACCTCTTCATGCCCTGACTCTCCTTCACCAGGGGAAGTCTATCCCATGGAAACACCTATTCAGGCATTCGGTCCGTCCGTGATTATCGGATTAGACGGATTCCGACCAATATGCCAGTGTGGCACGAGAGATGTTAATTAGGCGAGTGTGGGCAAGCGAGGCAAGCGAATGTTTACGCCACCGGCCCGCGAGGCAGGTTCAGCAACCGTTTGTAGCCGCGTGCTTCGCCCCGGACCACCAGGACGTAAACAAGCGAACCCGACTGCCAAGCCGACGTGGATCGCCCCCCGGTCCTCAACGATGGCCGAAGCGGTGGTTCCGTCGGAAGGCCGGCCACCGAACACTTGACCACGTACAATGTGGCCTGGGTACCGCCGGGGGTGCTCATGTCGAACGCCACCGCGCGACAGCCCAGAAAACCGTGAACCCTTCGCCAGCGGGGCTGAGGCACCACTACTACGTCGGGGCTGAGAGGATACGCTCTCGGCGGAGCCGCGGTCTGCCACGGTTCGGATGAAGGAGTGTTGAACAGGTCGATCGCCAGTTCCAGCACCTCCTGGCCGGTGTACTGGGCCGGTGCTTGCGAGTGCAAGAGCACCGCGATCAGGACCGATGCCGCGACGGCCGTTGCAGCTCCGACCGCCAACCACAACCGCCGCGAGATGCGTCGCCTGTGAGCCGAAAAAGGGACCAGGTTTAATTTGTGCGAAGCACCCTCCGGGCCGTTCCGGCAAATTAAACCTGGTCCCTTTTTCGGCCCCGAGTCCGACGAAGCGGCCCGGCCGGCCGCCAGATGCGCCAAGATGCGATCTTCAAGGCCCTCGGGCACGGGCACGTCTTGAAAGACATCGGCCAGTACCCCGTCGGTTCGTTGCAACCGTTCAAACAGGCCGTCTAACTCTGCCCTAGCCGCCAACTCGGTAGCTAGAAAAGCCAACGCGGGATCGGACAGATCGTTGCTGCCCGGCCGACAGGCCTCCATCGCTTCCACAATCCGCGGGTCTTGGGCAGGCCGCTCGTCACCGATCGTGTTGTCTTTCATCCTGCCATCCTCGCTCATTTGGCGGTACTCTGTTGTTGGCAGACGTCTTCGTGGCTTTGCCGTTGGAACAGATTTTGGCGCAGCCGCCCTTTTGCCCGGGCCAACCGGCTCATCACCGTGCCGATGGGTAACTTCAACCGCTCGGCAATCTGGCGATACGAGCAGCCTTCGTAGTAAAACATGGTTACCACCAGCCGGTGTTTTGCCGGCAACTCGGCCAATGCTTGCTCGAGCCGCTCTCGGTCGATTTCCTCGCGGCTTGGCACCTTCTCCGGGATACTCTCGATGTCCAGTTGCAGACTTCCGGCCGACAGCGCGCGGTGCTGCTGGCGGATTTTGAGGAAACCGTTCCTCAATATGGCGAACAACCAGCCCCGTGCCGCCTCCCGCTTCCTTAGTTGCGCCAGTTTTTGCTGAGCCACCAGGAACACCTGCTGGGTGAGGTCTTCGGCATCGGGAACCGAACCGGTCAACCAGTAGGCGTATCGATACACCGACTGGTGATGCTCGGCTACGATCTGCGCAATATCTATCGCGGCGCCATCGTCGGCCATACTCTACCCTTCTTTAAGAGGCCCAGAAACCCGGATTTATTCCCCTGTTTACCAAAAAACATTGCGAGTGATCCCCTCTCCCTTTGGGAGAGGGTGAGGGATTTTGCCCTCACCCCAGCCCTCTCCCAGAGGGAGAGGGAACCATCTCAAGAAATATTCTACCCGCAATGGAATAAATTCCCAGATATCCACCTCTATAATATTGGATTTGCGCGGGATCAGTTTCCCGCCGAGATGACAGGACCATTGGAATAATAGGAAAGGTGGTCAAATGAGGACACTTGTACTGTTTGTGATGTTGTTGAGCCTTGGCATTTTCGTCATGGGTTGTGGTGAGGCCGAGAAGCCCGCCCCGAAGCCTGTTGCCCCCGTGACCGACGTCGACGCCGACGCTGATGCCGACGCCGCCGCTCCCGCCGACGCCGACGCCCCGGCCGCCGAGCCGGCACTCGCCGCCCCGGCCGCCGCTCCCACAGACGCCCCGGCCGACAAGCCCGCCGAGGAAAAGAAGGAATAGCTTTGGCTTCCGGCTAAATAACAGACCACAGTGTGTATCGGATCACAGTGTGCATCGGATCACTGGGGGAAGGGCGCTTGATTAGTGTCCTTCCCCTGTCTGTTGCGCGGGTGGTCGAAAGCCCGCCTGCTGCGTTCGACGGGCTAGTCACGCTCCCGACGTAGCCGTCGGGGCTAAACGGTTTTGGTTGCGGCGGCAGGCCACGTTACGGTTTTTCGGGCTTGGGAACACGGCCGGTTTTCCGGTGCCTTTTCCGGCGTTTTCCTCGTTGGGCTCGGGTTGCGTGCTCGATTTCGGCTTCATCAACCGGTTTGCCGATTTGCTCGCGCATCTGAGCGATCCGGTCGCGCAGGGCTGCCGCCCGTTCAAATTCCAGCGCCTCGGCCGCGGCATGCATCTCGACTTCCAATTCGTCCAGGTACTCCTCGGTGATGTACTGGCTCTCGTCGGTTCGGCCCACCGCGGCGTTTGCCTGGGCATGGGCAGCCGCCTCCGACTCGATTCCCACGCGAATACTTTTGCGAATCGTCTCCGGCGTGATGCCGTGCTCCTTGTTGTATGCATCTTGCATCTCGCGACGCCGCCGGGTCTCTTCAATCGCCCGCCGCATCGACTCGGTCACCTTGTCGGCGTAGAGCAACACCTTGGCATCCACGTTCCGGGCCGAACGTCCGATGGTCTGCATCAGCGAGGTCTCGCTTCGTAGAAACCCTTCCTTGTCGGCGTCGAGAATGGCTACCAGCGAGACTTCGGGCAGGTCGAGGCCTTCTCTGAGCAGATTGACGCCGACCAACACGTCGAACCGCCCTTCACGCAACTCCCGGAGCAATTCCACGCGTTCGAAGGCGTCGAGTTCGCTGTGCAGCCACTTGCAGCGGACGTCCTGCTTGGAGAAATAGGCGGCCAGGTCTTCGGCCATACGTTTGGTTAGCGTGGTGACCAGCACCCGCTGGCCGGCGGCCGCCCGGCCGCGGATTTCTTCCAGAAGGTGCGGCACCTGACTGCGGGCTGGGGCAACCTCGATGATCGGATCCAGCAGTCCGGTCGGCCGGATCACCTGCTCGACCACCCGGCCGCCTGTCTTCTCCAACTCGTAAGGTGCGGGAGTAGCCGAAACGTGGATCACCTGCTTAACTCGCTGTTGCCATTCCTCGAAGCGCAACGGCCGGTTGTCCAACGCGCTTGGTAGCCGGAAGCCGTGCTCGACCAGCGTCACCTTGCGGTTGTGATCGCCGGCGTACATCCCGCGGACCTGTGG
>JAUWJC010000223.1 GCA_030607895.1 Pirellulales bacterium | reverse complement strand
CGTAGCGCGCCGCCGCCAGCAGATAGGGCTCGTCGAGCACGAACGATGCGAAGCGTTCTTGCCAAAGATGCCCCCGCCATTGCTCGCGAAAATTGATCCGTCGCGTGTAACGCCGATGCGCCTCGCCGATAGCCCGCCGCAGGCCGTCCTTGGACTTGGGAACCACAATCAAATGCACGTGGTTGGGCATCAGGCAGTAGGCCCAGACCTGGACCTTGTGTTCGCCACACCACTCGGCCATCAGGGCCAGGTAGGCTTGGTAGGCGTCGGCGCGGAACAACGTCTCTTGCCGACGGTTCCCCCGCTGGGTCACATGGTGCGGCATGCCCGGAACAACCACTCTTGCTAATCGAGCCATGCCGCAAATCTAGCAGAACCACCCGCCGCAGTCAAGAGTTAAGTATACTGTCCCCGGAACTGCGGAACTTCCCTGGAGGGTTCAGCCCACCCCGACCACTTTGCTGGCGTATTTCATGCCGTCGACGGCCGTTTCGCCGTAGAAGTCGCAGCCGGCGTTTTCGGATAGGAGTTCGCTGGCGGCCGCTCCGCCGACCATGATCGATACGTCATCCCTCAGGCCGGCCTCTCGGATCGCGTCCATCGTGGCGATTACCGATTTGTAGCAGGGGGTCAGCAACACGCTCATGCCGACGACCGAGGGCTTGTGCTGTTTGATGGTTTCGACCCATTTGTCGGGCGGGACGTCCACGCCCAGGTCGATCACGTTGAAGCCGACGCCGCGAAGCATCATGATGGCGATATCCTTGCCGATGTCGTGAACGTCGTGCTGGACGGTACCCATCACGACGGTTCCGATCGACTGCTCGGCTTCACTTGCTCCGAGCAGGTGGCCCAGTTCGGCCATCACGCCCTTCATAATCATGCCGCCGAACATCAGTTCCGGGATGAAGCATTGGCCCTGGGCAAACCGCTGTCCCAACTCGGCCATGCCCTGGTTGCACTCGGCCACAATATCGGTGGCCGCGGTGCCGGCGTCGAGCCGCTGTTTGAGGAGTGCCTTAACCTTGTCTTCCTGACACTGGGCGAGCGCTTCGGCCAGACTGTTTTCCTGCGTCATGGATGGGGTTCCTCTTGGGGTTTGGGGATTTGGGCTGTTATGGTTGCGAAGCCGCAAGCGGTTCCTCCCGCACCCCTAACGGCCTAAACCCCTAACAGCCTAAACTCCTAATCTAGAACGAGAGTAGACACTGCCAGATGTACATGTAGCCCAGGGCGTCGGTGTCTTCCCACACGCGTTTGACAATTTCCGGATCGCCCTGTATGTCGGGCAGTTCCTCGAGCTTTTCTTCCCAGGGGACGCAAGCACCCGGCTCGCGCTTGGGTTTCGTTTCGTCGGACATTCGGACTGCTCCAGGTGCGTGGATGGTCAACTCTCAACTCTCAACTCTCAACTCTCAACTCTCAACTCTCAACTCTCAACTCTCAACTCTCAACTCTCAACTCTCAACTATCAACTATCAACTATCAACTATCTCGCCATTTCGACGTGTCGGGTTTCCCGGAGCACCGTAACCTTGATTTCGCCGGGATACGTGAGCCGCTCCTCGAACGCCTTGGCGATGTCGTGGCAGACTTTGGCCGCGGTTTCATCGGTGGTTTCCTTGGCGTTGACAATTACACGCAACTCGCGGCCGGCCTGAATGGCAAAAGCCTGATTGACGCCGGCGAAGCTGCTGGCCATGGTTTCCAGTTCCGTCATGCGCTTGACGTAGCGTTCGAGCGTCTCGCGTCGTGCTCCCGGGCGCGAGGCACTGCAGGCGTCGGCCGTGGCCACGACGACGGTATACGGGTTCTCCACCCTCATGTCGTCGTGATGATGAGCGGCGGCGTTGATCACCTCGGGCGGCTCGCCGTAACGTTTCAAAAGGTCGGCGCCGATTTTGGGATGGCCGCCCTCGGCCTCGTGATCGGCCGCCTTGCCGATATCGTGCAACAGTCCGCAGCGCCTCCCAAGCCTTCCGTCCAGACCGATCTCCTCGGCCAACATGCCTGCCACAAAGGCAACCTCGATCGAGTGTCGCAGCACGTTCTGACTGTAGCTGCTGCGAAAGTGGAGTCGGCCCAAGAGGTGGATAATCCGTTCGTGCAAGCCGGAGATGTCGACTTCCTGCTGGGCCTGCCGGCCCGCCTTCTCGACGTGACGCTCCATCTCTTCCTGCGTGGCCGCCACGATCTCTTCGATCCGCGAGGGGTGGATGCGGCCGTCCGCAATGAGCTTGTTCAGTGCGAGTCGGGCGACCTCGCGGCGGATCATGTCGAAGGCACTGACGATTACCACGCCGGGTGTATCGTCGATGATGACGTCCACGCCGGTCGCCTTCTCGAACGCCCGAATGTTGCGACCCTCGCGACCGATGATCCGGCCTTTCATCTCGTCGTTGGGAATGTCGACCGTGCTAGTGGTAGTTTCGGCCGTGTGTGGTGCCGCGTAGCGCTGCAACGAGGTGAGTAGCATTTCGCGGGCTTTTTCGTCGCAGGTTTCGGCGATTTGCCGCTCGTGTTTAAGAATCACCGACCCGGTTTCCTGCTGCAGTTGAGTGTCGAGGATTTCCAGCAAGCGCTTGGTCGCCTCCGCGCGGTTCAGCCCGCTCAACTCGTGTAGAGTCTGCCTCTGAAGGTCCAGCAACTTGGAGAGTTCGTCTTTGCGCCGATTGGTGTCCTGGATACGCTCGGTGAGCTTGCGCTGTGTGTTCTCGACGATTTTCTCTTGCTTGAGAAGTTGTTCGGCCTGCTGTTCGAGCGTGTCCTGTCGCTTGTCCAGCAAGCGTTCGCGTTCGTGGAGTTCCTTGCGAATCCTTCGCAGTTCCTTCTCGCCTTCCGCCTTTTGCTGGATAATCGTTTCCTTGATTTCCAACTCGGCTTCCCTGCGGCGGCTTTCCACGTCCTGCTCGGCGCGTTTGACGATCTGCCCGGCTTCCGACTCCGCATCTCGGCGGCGAAGGTGATCCAGCAGCTTCACCGAGATGAAAGTCAGCGCGGCAGCCGCCACGCCCGTTGCGACAATGATAATGACTTCTTGCCCAGTCACGGTTGAACCCTTGGTAATATCAACTTGGGCGAGTGCCCGAGCGGCAAACGGCTGTGTCCGGCATGAAGCCCGGACGGCCGTTTGCCCCTTCGGCATCGGGGCCGACCAACGAGGATGCAGAGTAGCGTGGGGACAGTTCAGCCCCAATGATGGGGCAGGCCGATTCGGTCGGATCTGTGTGTACCGGCGGTCGGAAGGCAACCGGTTGTCTTATGCGTGGCCCGATTGGGCCGTTCTCCCCCGCCGCCGCGATAACCGGCGTTGGGGACTAGAGCGGCACAACAGCCGGGCGGACCAACAAACTTCTCCAACACGGGGCAAACACCGCTCCACCCAGGATTCAGGACTTCTCTACGCCAGTCTCCAAGCCTAACAGGGGCACGGAACCCCTGCGCCAGAACACGTGCCCAATGCCGCGGAGCAACCCAAAGGCTGCTACCAAACAGTGCCAACAGGCAATGTCCCGGCAGGCAATGTCCCGATAGGCAATGTCCCGGTAGGCAATGCAAGATGACCAACAGTCGATACATTGTTGAACTAATTCCCAAACCTCGGAAAGCAGTCGATGTCCAGTTTTTTGCTACTTGATACAGATCCAATCGCGATCTCGGTCTTAACCGTCCCTCGGCCCAAGCCCCCTCGGGAGCCGCCGAAGACACTCGCAGTCCAAATCCTTTCCTATGCTTAACGTGGCCAAAGGCCTCAACCAAAGTCACTACGAACAGTTGCTGACAAATCTCCTGTAATCCAATATTATTATCAGAGTCTGGCCAGACTGCAACCGAGATTGGCCCCCAAGGGCGAGATAACCTGGTTCACCGGACTGAGTTATGGCGACAACTCGATGAACTGGGGGGTTTAGGGGGGGGTTTTCGGCCGTGGCCGTACTCCTCGACCGGGTGCAAGCCGAAAAAGGGACCAGGTTTAATTTGCCGGAACGGCCCGGAGGGTGCTTCGCACAAATTAAACCTGGTCCCTTTTTCGGCCGGAGCTTGCGACCGAGCAATGCACATGCATGCCGAACATCGCCTGGAAACCAGATTCGCACACACATGGCCGCCCGAGGCCTGGCAAGACGTCACCGTGCTTGTGGCTGTAAGCGGCGGAGCGGATAGCGTGGCCATGTTGCGCGCCATGAAATCCCTCGCGGGGGGGGGTGAAGGTACGCTCCGTGGCGCACACTTCAACCACCAGTTACGCTCCCCCGGAGCGGACGACGATGAAGCATTCGTCGTCGAGTTGTGCAACAGGCTGGGTGTTCCGTGCGAAGTGGGGCGCGGCCGGGTCGACCGGCTGGCGGCCGAGACGGGCGACGGCTTGGAGGCAGCCGCCCGCGCTGCCCGGTACGATTTCCTCAAAATGGCCGCCGCCAAGGTCGGCGCCCGATATGTCGTCACGGCCCATACGGCCGACGATCAGGCCGAGACAATCTTGCACCGGATCGTCCGCGGCACGGGCATTGCCGGTCTCGGGGGGATGGCCCGGGCAAGGCCCCTGGGAGAGGCGACCACCCTGATTCGGCCGATGTTGGCGTTTCGCCGCAGTGAACTGATCGCCTATCTCGACGAGTTGGGGCAGCCGTACCGTCACGACCTGAGCAACGACGACATCCAGTTCACTCGAAACCGCATCCGGCACCAATTACTGCCCGAGTTGGCCGAACAGTTCAACCCCGGCGTAGTCGACGCTCTTCTGCGGCTCGGCACGCTCGCCGGCGAGGTGCGGACCGTAATCGATCGGATCGTCGACGACCTGACCCGCCGGTGCGTGTCACACGATGGAGCCGACACAGTCCGGAGCGATGCAGCCGCCTTAACCGGCCAACCGCGCTACGTGGTCCGCGAACTCCTTATCGCTGTCTGGCGCGACTGCCACTGGCCCATGCAAGCCATGGGCTTCACCCAATGGGAACTCCTGGCCGACATGGCCCTCCGCGCCGCCGATGACTCAACCTCCATGCCGCGCAAGCACGTCTTTCCCGGCAGCATTCTGGTCCAAAAAAAGGGGTCAGAACTATTTTTACGCAGGACGAACTAGAAAAAGGGGTCAGAACTGAATGGCACTGTCGTGGATGCTAAATAGGCAAGATGCGCATTACAGGCAAGGCACTTGTCTTATCAGGTCGTAGTTAATTTACCCAGAGTTCGGCAAAATACGTCATTTTCACGAACTCGACAGTGCCATTCGGGTCAGAACTATTTTTCGGTCTTTGGTTCGGCGGCTTGGTTCCTGGGGCGGCCGCGGGGGCGGATGGTTAGGTCGAGGTTTAGACGCTTTGCCAGACGTCTTGTCCATCCCGCTTCACCAAACGGCAGGCCCGTCTCGTTGCTGCGAAAGATTGCCGTCAACTCGGCATCGGGCGGGGACTGGTGGACGTAGGCCAACCAGCGACGTCGACGCGCTGCCGGACGTACGGCCAACGCTTCGTAACCGGCCACGACGTCCAGCAATTCGTCGGCCTTGCCCTCTCCGTGCGTAGAGAAGCTACTCCAGGGGTAATCGCCGGCCTGCTCGACCATCTTCGCCCGAAGCGGGTTCGCTTCGATGTAACGTAACACCGCAAGCAGATGGTCGTCGTCCTGTACAACCGGGCTCTTGAAGCGGCCCTGCCACACATGGCCGCACGTGCCGTGGTGTCGGTGGTAACGCTGCGTGTGCGACACTAACAGGCTCTGCACAATCCGACTGACGGTCGTCCCTTCCGGGCGAAGCAACAGATGGATGTGATTCGGCATCAGGCAGTAACCGTACAACGCAAACGGCTTCCGCTCCTTTAGGTCTCCCAGCGCCTTCAAGAACGCCAAGTAATCGGCGTCCTGGAAAAACACAGGTTGCCGACTGTTTCCACGATTGATTACGTGGTAGACCAAACCCTCGGCAATCGGACGTAGCGGTCGTGGCATGTCTGGAATCTACCTGAAACCCTTTCCTTCGTCAACAGAAAAATAGTTCTGACCCCTTTTTGCACGAAGTCACTCGACGACGATGCTCTCGAGGCCTTCTTCGGCGGGCGGGTATTGCGGAGAAAGCTGCTCGAGCGCTTCGCGGAGGATGCGGCTGACGATCAGGTTGCGGTACCACTTGTGATCGGCCGGCACGATATGCCAGGGGGCGTACTCGCCATTGCACCTGGTCAGCACGTCTTCGTACGCCCGTTGGTAATCGTCCCAGAAGCGCCGCTCGGCCAGGTCGGCGCGGGAGAATTTCCAGCGCTTTTTCGGATTGTCGAGCCGGGCCTGGAGCCGCCGCTGCTGCTCATCACGGCTGATGTGCAGGAAGACCTTGACGATCTTCGTACCGCCCGCGGTCAGCAACTTCTCGAAGGTGTTGATGCGTGCAAATCGCGACTGCCATTGATCCTCGGGGACCAGGTTGTGGACTCGCACCACCAGCACGTCTTCGTAATGCGAGCGATTGAAGATGCCGACGTTCCCCTTTCGCGGTGCCGCCCGGCCGATTCGCCAGAGGAAATCGTGATCGAGTTCCTCGACGCTGGGCTGCTTGAAAGATGTCACCCGGCAACTCTGCGGATTAAACCCCCGCATTACATGACGAATTGTGCCGTCCTTGCCCGAGCTGTCCATGCCCTGCAACACGAGCAGCAACGCCCGCTGGTTCTCGGCATACAGCCGGTAGCCCAGGTCGGCCAGTATCTCGACGTTGTCTTTCAATTCCTTTCGGGCGGCTTTCTTGTTATCGATTCCGCTTGTATCCGCCGGGTCGAAATCGGCCAGGCGGACCTCGCTGTCCGTGGGAACGCTGATCGGTTGGGGCATATCGGCCGTTCTCGTTGGGTTTGCCGAAAAAGGGACCAGGTTTAATTTGTGCGAAGCACCCTTAGGGCCGTTGGAGGCAAATTAAACCTGGTCCCTTTTTCGGCTTT
>JAUWJC010000060.1 GCA_030607895.1 Pirellulales bacterium | reverse complement strand
CGAAATCGAATGGTTCGTCGGTCCGCATACGATCAACGGCCAAGGGACGTACGACTTCCTCCATAAACATCTCGACTGGCCGAAACGGGACACGGAGAAATAGTCGCAAGCGTGGGTCTCGTACCTCGACCCACCCTACATGGTGCGCCTTCGGGCAACGAGAACTTGTCCGAGTGCGATAGCTCCGTCGCCGGGTGGGACCTTCTTGTGAGTGTACACCGCGAAGCCCGCCTCCAACCGCCGGGGGCGGACCCGGTCCGTCAGCAGGGCGTTTTGGAAGCAGCCGCCCGAGAGCACTATCCGAGGGCAGCCGGCACGTTGGGCAATCGCCAGGGCCATTTGGGCCAGACTGTTGTGGAACCGCGCGGCGATTTGCTCGACCGGCCTTCCGGCGGCCCGGTCGGCCAGAACGGCCCGAACCAGCGGCTCCCAGTCGGCCACCGCCGGAACCGTCTCGCCGAGCGGCAACGGGTATGCGTCCCGCACGCGCCAGTCGGCGGCGAATTCCAGCGCCATGGCCGCCTGACCTTCGAAGCTTATGACGTCACCCAGGGAGCAAATGGCGGCCACCGCGTCGAACAACCGGCCCATGCTGCTGGTCCGCGGCGCGTGGATCGAACGGGCCAGCAGGGCCGCCAACACATTCAATTCCGACTCGCTGAACCACTCCCCCGCCCTCACGATGGCCCCGTCGCCCAGGATTTCATACAACACGCCCAACGCGGAACGTCGCGGCTGGCGGACGGCCCGATCCGCGCCGGGTAGGGCAAACGTACGCAAGTGCGCAACGCGGACAAACTCCGCCCTTTCGCACAGCAGTGCCTCGCCGCCCCAAACCGTTCCGTCCGAACCGTAGCCCGTGCCGTCCCAGGCGAGTCCAAGCACCGGGCCTTCAAGCCGATGCTCGGCGATGCAGGCCGCCGCATGAGCGTGATGATGTTGCACTCGAACCAAGGGCACGTCCCAGCCGGCGGCCAGCCGCTCGCCGTGGCGGGTCGACGCATAGTCGGGATGCAGGTCGCAGGCCACCACGTCGGGTGTCACCCGAAAAAAATCGACCAGGTCGCCGATCGTTCGCTCGAAAAGCTCGACGCTCGGCACGTTGTCCAAATCGCCCACGTGCTGGCTGAGAACTGCCTGATCGCCCAGGCCGATCGCCACAGTGTTTTTCAAGTGTCCGCCGACGGCCAGAATCGTCGGGCCGCCCGGGCCGAAAAAGGGACCAGGTTTAATTTGTGCGAAGCACCCTCCGGGCCGTTCCGGCAAATTAAACCTGGTCCCTTTTTCGACCCCCAAGCCGATGGCCAACGGCGCGTATCCCCGCGCCCGGCGAAGCACCTGCAAACCGTCGGGCCCGACCCGAGCGACCGAATCATCCACCGGGCGGACAATCGGCCGGTTGTGTGCCAGGAAGATATCGGCAACGTGGCCCAGTCGTGCAAGTGCGTCGTCGGTCCGGGTGGCCATCGGTTCTTCCGACAAGTTGCCGCTGGTGCAGACGATCGGCCGGTTGATCTTCGCCATCAGCAGGTGGTGAAGCGGTGTGTATGGCAGCATCGCGCCCAGGTACGGATTTCCCGGCGCAACAACTTCGGCAATCCGACTTGCGGGTTCGCCATCCGAACGCCGCCGAAGCAGCAGGATGGGTGCCGCGGGCGACGACATCGTCCGGGCTTCTTCGTCCGAAAGCCGGCAATGCAGCCGCGTTTCGTCGAGTGTTGAAAGCATCACGGCCAGCGGTTTTGCGGGACGCTGTTTTCGCTCGCGCAACAGCGAAACCGCTTGGTCATTGGTGGCGTCGCACACCAGTTGATAGCCACCCAACCCCTTGATCGCGACGATCCGCCCGGCAAGCACGGCTTCAGCAGCCGCATCCAGCGCTTCGTTGTCGTCCGCCACCCGGTTGCCGTGTCTGTCCAACAGTCGCAGTGTGGGTCCGCACCGCGGGCAAGCAATGGGCTGGGCATGAAACCGGCGGTCGGCCGGGTCCCGGTATTCGGCCTGGCAGTCGGGGCACATCTGGAATCGGGCCATCGAGGTCCGCGGCCGGTCGTAGGGCAATCCCTCGATGATCGACCAGCGCGGCCCGCAATTGGTGCAGTTGGCAAACGCATGGCCGAAGCGGCGCTGGGCCGGGTCGCGAATCTCGTCCAGGCACTGGTCGCAGGTGGCCAGGTCGGCCGGGATTGTCGGCCCCGGAATCATCGGTTCCGAGGATGATCCGCCGGCACTGAGGCGAATCTGGAACCCCTCGTCGGGTGTTTCCAGGCAGTCTGTCTGGCTCACGTCAATCGAGTCGATTCGGGCTGCAGGCGGATGAGCCTCGCGAAGCACCGCGAGGAATCCGTCCAGCGCGGCCCGCTCGCCCTCGACCTCGATCCGCACTGTGTCGGACTCGTTGCGGACCCAGCCCGAAAGGTTCCGAGACCGGGCTGCATTGAACACGAACGGCCGAAACCCGACACCCTGCACCACGCCCCGCACGGCAATCGCCAGGCGGCGGATGTCGGGTTTCAATTCGACGGATTCGCCTTCGTGCTGCAATTTTCCTTACCGATGGAAACGACATTCGTCCCTCAGCCCCCGGCTTTGCCGGGGGACAGATTCATTCCGCGCGGGTTCGATCCCCCGGCAGAGCCGGGGGCTGAGGGCCCGGCCGCCTTGCACTTATTGATCAGCCATTGTGCCACGGCCGGGATGCCTTCGCCCTGAAGCGCGGCGACCTGGAACACCGGGGCGTCGGGCGCCAGGCGCTTCATGTCCGTGGTTACCCGATCGGCGTTGAAGTTCGTATGGGCCGACAGGTCCGACTTGGTAATGATCAGTGCGTCGGAGCCTTTGAAGATGGCGGGGTACTTGACGATCTTGTCGTCGCCTTCGCTCACGCTGAGCACCACCACGCGGAGTTGTTCGCCCAGGTCGAACCCGGCCGTGCAGACCAGGTTGCCCACGTTCTCGATCACCAACAGGTCGAGCAACTCGAGCTTGAGGCCCTCGACGGCGGCGGCAACCATGGTGGCGTCGAGGTGACAGGCGCCTTCGGTGTTGATCTGCACCACCGGCACGTCCAACTGCTCGATGCGCTGGGCATCGATCGAACCGGCAATGTCGCCCTCGATAACCGCGGGCGCCAACCGGTCGTCCAATTGCCCGAAAATCGCCTCGAGCAACGTCGTCTTTCCCGCGCCGGGCGACCCGACCACGTTGACGGTGAACACACCCGCGGCGTTGAAGTTCGTGCGATTCTCCACGGCGAATTTCTGGTTGGCCCTGAGCAGTTTCTTGGCAGCGACGATTTTCATGGGTTGTTCTCTGGTTGCTGGATACACGACGAGACTCGATAAGCAATTCATTCTTCCCCAAAAGCGACGAAGCGGCAAGGTGAAGGACCACATCTTTCCCTCAGCCCCCGGCTCTGCCGGGGGACGGGTGTAATTCCGGCTAAACACGGATTTCCGGCACCTCCTGTCCCCCGGCAGAGCCGGGGGCTGAGGGACTCCGTGTGACCTAACGTCAATGCTACCATATAGTTACGAACAACGCGGGATTCTTCCGTAGATTTTCCGCCGGGCTGTTGCATTGATTGATACCTTTGCTACAATCAATAGTATTATGGTTTCCTGATTTGTCATACCCCGCCCAACCGATTTGCCCTTCCCCGCCTAAGGAACGAAGGAAGACCTGCCTGACCCGAAAAACGAATCCCTGATTTTTCACCCCAAGATGTAAAGGAGCCTAGAGATGCAACTGTTGAATTCAACCCTTCCGCGCACGATGCAATGTGCCGTCCTTGCGGCGGCAGTAACGCTTGGCATGAACTCTTGGGCACTTGCCGATCCGATCTGGGGCGATCTGGATTACACGCCGTTTAGCGAGATGCAGGCGGTAAACGACAGCGGCGAAGGGACCTGGTCGGTTCCGATACCTCTTGATGACCCGCCCGGGACTAACCCTGATAGCGATCCCGGTTACAAACTGTGGGGAGTGGTGTTGAACAATCCCGGGGACATGCTCGACAGCACGGCGGACAACCTCGCCGGTTACGATCCCCCGAAAGAAATGGGCGGGCAGTGGCAGGTTTATATTCAGACTCTCGACCATGCCCAACGGCCTGCGGAGTTGGCAGGCGATTTTGGCGGGGCTGCGCTCTGGATAGGCCAGAACTACGGTACTCTGGATGGTTACCCATTTGACAACGGACCACACCCGACGGATAGCTATACCGATGACGATTGGGATGATGAAGTCAATTGGGTGAGTCTGAACCAAACGCTGAAGGCGGGCGACTTGATCAAGGTGCATGCCCGCGGCGGACTGTTTTACAAAGGTAAGTTCAACGCGAACGAGGAACACGACATTGATCCGGCGGTGAACTTCGACGTCTTTGTAGAGCAGGCTGGCTTCATATTCGACGTAAACACGCTTGCCGAAACCATCACGCTTGCCGAAACCACCACGCTTTCTCATGTGAAGAACCCGGATAACACCTTCAACTTCCAGCAGGACCGGCAGAGTGGCGCGGAGCATTATCAAGCAACATTGGTAAAGATCGAAGACGTAACCGTCCAAGACCCAGGAAATGCGGACTGGAGGCCCGACGGCACGGTGACGATCGTGGAAGTCTCCTCCGGCCTGACGCTCGACATGAAGCTCGGTCTCGATCCCAACTTCGGTATCGCCGCGCCGGCCGGTTCGTTCCCCGTGATCGGCATTTTTGACCAAGAAGCCGGCGGCGGGTGGCCTCCCGATTGCACGAGCGGCTACCGGCTCTGGGTCATGGACTCCAGCCAGTTCGACGGCCTTTCGCGAGTGCCGGAGCCGAGCAGCGTGTTGCTGGCGATTTGCGGACTGGCGGGCCTGCTGCTCTTTGCAACGCGGAAGCGTCTCTTCGGCAGGAAGTGAGCAAAGAAGTGACTGACCGCAGGATCGGGTTCACCCTGGTCGAGTTGTTGGTAGTGATCGCGATCATTGGCATCTTGATCGCCATATTGTTGCCCGCCGTGCAGGCGGCGCGGGAGGCGGCGCGGCGGTTGCAGTGCTCCAACCATCTGAAGCAGATCGGGCTGGCGATTCACAACTATCACACGGCGTTTGGCTCGTTTCCGCCGGGCAACATCATCAAGACGGCCGGGGTTTGTCCGGGGCAGTCGCCGGTACAGACCGAAGATGCCTCGAATTGGCTGATCTCGATCCTGCCTTTCATGGATCAGAAACCGCTGTTCGAGATGTACGACTTCGAGGCGTTCAACGAAGGAGTGCCGAACAAACAGGTGCGCGAAACCTACGTTTCCGAGTACGCTTGCCCGTCCGACGCGGCCACGGATGAGTTGATGATACCTGCCTCCGGGCCGGCCGCTGCCGGTTTTATGGCCGTGCCGTACATGCCCGGCTCGTATCGGGCCGTTTCGGGACGGAGCAACGGACGCAGGTATCTTGACTCCGGGAAGATTTCCAACTACCCGCGATTCTGGCGAGGTGCTATCCACATGACCGGCGCCCTGGGCTTCACGACCGAAAGCTTCAAGCACGTCAAGGACGGTACGTCGAACACGCTGATGGCCGGCGAGTCGACTACCAAGACCAACCGTGGCTACCGCACGTTTTGGGCCTATTCGTTCGGGTATTTCTCCCTGTCGGCCGCCACCGCACAGCCGCGTACCCTGCTGGGTGACTACGATGAGTGCATCGACGGTAGCAGCCGAAAGGACCCCTGCGAGCGCGGCTGGGGGAGCTATCATTCGGGCGTGCTGAACTTCCTCTTATGCGATGGGTCGGTCAGGTCAATAAGCACGCAGATCGACATGGAACTATTCGCCTGTCTGGCCACGATCGCCGGGGAAGAAAACGTCCAGATGCCGGAGTAGCACCCGCAATGTAATTGGTTATCCGGGTGACCGACGGGGTTCTTGCGGCTACAATGAACATGGGAGTACACTGATGTTGCGGAGTTTGATTATGTTACCTTGCATGGGTATGATTGCCTGTTGTGTAGTACGACAGGCCGCCGGTCAATTGCCCAAGCCGCACTATCGGCCTGATGCCTCGGACCCTAAGTGGTTGGTCAGTGCGGTCCAGTTCCACGGGCATCTCGGCCCCTGGGCGGTTGCCGGACTGAGGGCGGGAATGACCGGCCGAAAAGCAGTCGGCGCCGAAGGCTATTTCGACATCGAAGTGACGGTCGAAGGCCCGATGGTGAAGACGCCCGAATCGTGCTTTCTCGACGGGCTGCAGGTTTCCACCGGGGCGACTCTGGGGAAACGCAATCTAAAGTGGGGCAAGGCCGACGAAATCGTGGTCCGTGTGAAGGACACCCACACCGGCACGGTGGCCAAGCTCCGGCCGACCCAAGTGCTAATGCAACTTCTCACGTCCTTCAAACCACGCCCCAAAACTGCCGAGGACGAAGACGAAGACGCCGACGACCATGACGAGCACGACGAACACGATGATCGCGCCGACCGTGAACTCGAAGCCATCGCTCGGAAGATCGCGGCCATGCCGGAGAAAGAACTCTTTCGGGTAACACTGCTGGGGAAGTAGGCCATTCTGAGTTTGCGAAGCCGCAAGCGGCTTTTCCGGCCGCCGCCGAGGAGCCGAAAAAGGGACCAGGTTTAATTTGTGCGAAGCACCCTTCGGGCCGTTCCGGCAAATTAAACCTGGTCCCTTTTTCGGCCCGGATCAGGGGTCTTCCAACTCGATTGTTTTAAGCAGCATTTCCTGACCGCCTTCGATCGTGATGTCGTCGCTTCCGCAGGCCGGGCATTCGGCCTCCAGGTCATCGATGGGCGATCGGGACTTGCACGAGCGGCAGCAGCAGATTGCTTTCGGCTCGTCGATGTTCATCCGGGAACCCTCGACTATTGTGCCGGGTGAAAGGACCTCGAACGCAAAGCGAATCGAGTCGACGTTCACGCCCGAGAGCCGGCCAATCACCAGGTCCAAACCCAGCACGCGACCGCCGCGGCCGCACCGGGCAACCTCCACGCCAACCTGTTCGATAAGCGCTTCGACTATAGACGCTTCGTGCATGGCGGGTTAGTGCGGGAAACGGTTACAGATCACCTAGCGCGGCTCGGTGTCGCAACCAAGATTCCGGGCCGACACGGCCCGGCTCAAAGATGCTCGCAACTTGCACGCATGTTGTGACGGAAGACTCTACGCTTTTTCCGGGACTGCGCCCGGAAAAAGAGGCCCTTCGGGCAGTCGATTGATAACCTATTGCCAGTGAACGAGTTACAAACATCGAGAATTTCTTATCGATGTTGAGGCAGAAAGTGCCCAACATCGACAATTTTTTGTTCAAGTGACTTTCCCAAGGGCCTATTACACACCCTTACGCACCCACAGCAGCAAGTCGGTTAGCGTGGGTCTTGCCGTGCTGCCGGGGGCAAGCATGACCTCGATGCGGTTGGTGCCTTTGCGGACTAACTCGGGCTTGACCGGGTACACAAACCATTCCTTCGACTGCACCACGCCGCCGAGCGGCTTGCCGTTGAGCGTTACCGCAAGTTCGTCCACACTGGAAAGCCCCTTTACGCACAGGTGGAGCTTCACGTCCCGGGCGGCTCCGGGCTGTTCGCCCACGGGAAGCTCGACGGTTGCCGCCTTGCCGGGAGTAAGCTTTATGGGCCGCTCGGGCGAGACTACCGATCGAGTGAGGAATCGCTTCTCTCCGTCGGGTACCCAGCGGCTGGCGGGCCGGGTGCCGCGAGCACCGGTCGTGTAGACCTTGTCAAGCGGTTCGAGCGTTTTCGGGTCTCCCAGTTGGCTCCACAACGGGCTGTGGGGGTCGAAGAAGTTGAACATGTAGACGCCGTCGGCACCGGAGTTCCACACATTGGCCGCCCGGGCTCGATAAGCCTCCAGCGAACGGCGTGCCTTGGCCGATTCGCCGGAGGCGCGCATTCGCGATTCGCTCAGGCACGGATAGACCGGCACGCCGTATTTGTGTCCCAGCTCGACGCTTATCGGCCAGGGGTTCAACCGGAAGTATCCGCTTACGACGAGGATGTCGATCAGGTCTTCCTCAAGCCAGCGGACGATGTCGAATCCAACGGCCTTGGCGCATGGCACCGAGTCGGGCACGCGGACCGCCACCAGTATAGGCCGGCCCCGCGCCAGCCCGACCTCTTCGGTCATCTTGCGGATACGAGCCAAAAGCCCAGTCATCATGTCGCACTCTTCCTGGCCCACGTCCTTTCCCATTGCGTGCCGCTTGAAGTGGACCAGGTGACGGAAGAAGTCGAGTTCGATCCCGTCCACGTCGTAGTTCTTGCATACTTCCTCGACGTACTTGAACGCCAGGTCCCTGATCTGGGGCCACCCGAAGTCCACCGCGCTCCACCCGCCGTGCTTACCGCGGTGCTCTTTGCTGGCCACCAGGTATTCCGGGTGTTCTTTCTTCAGCTTGGGAAACAGGTAGGGTGAATACCAGCCGCCCCAGGCGTCGTGCGTGTCGTTGGTCCGCATCGACCAGAATACCTCGATCTTGTTCTTGTGGCAGAACTCGACCATGATCTTCAGCGGATCGGTGCCCTGCTTGATGAACTCCTCGGTCTTATTGGTGGAGAAGCCGGGCTTGCCGTCCGGAGTCTTCGCCTTGCAGGTGAATACCTGGCCAACCTTGGTGTTGTGCGTGAAGCAGCCGAAGCCGGAACACCAGGTGCAGTAGAAGATGCTATCGACCTGCGTGCCAACAAGAGCCGTGGTGCGGCATTCCAGCAGTGCCTCGGGCGTTGCTTTCTTGGCGTGGTAGACCGGCTCGTTGCCGTCGTTGTTGAAGATGATTCGCCGCTTGCGGTGCGCGGCTTTCTTGCGCTGTTGGCGTAACTGCTCCAGAGTCGTTGCTTTTGTGGTGCCGTCGGCAGCGTTCGCGGCGGCGGGTATCAGTGCCGGCAGAACCGTCAACATGAAAGCTGTCGCAAGAATGCCAACGATGTTTCCAATGGTCCTCATCGTAGTTCTCCTTCTCAATAAAGTTGTAAAGCCGCGACCGGTGGTCGCGGTTTCTCGGGTCGTTACCTTGCCGCACGGGAGTGACGCGACCACTGGTCGCGGCTTTACAGTCAACGGCCGGCCGGCCGTTACAGTTTGCCGTCAACGTACATCTTGTATCGTTGGGCCACCTGGCCGGTTTTTGCGTCGCCCCGGTGTACGAGGATGCCGACGCGCCGTTTGAGCGATTCATTCTTCTTCAGCGTGAACTTCGTGCCGCTTAACTTGTCCACGCGGCGAGGGCCGAAGCATCCATAGGCGCGCGTGAGCCACTTGTGTGGCTGGGCGTTGTCCGGATGGCTGAAGATGGCCAGGCCCTCGGTCTTGCCGTCGACCGTGTTGGAGTAGTCCATCCACCTGGCCGGCTTGCCGTTGGTTTTTTTCTGGTTCACGCCGCCGGTGGAGCTGGTGATCGTGCCTCCGCCTTGCACGCAAAACCGTTTGTTCATGCGGATGTACGGCCAGGCGTAGTGGACCCAGTCGCTGGTGAATGTCACGTCTCCGTGCGCCGCGGTCACGGTAAAGGCGACGTCGAGAAAATACTCCCCGCCGCCCAACGGCACGACTCGCATCGCGCGCATTTCGTCGAGCACCGGCTTGTCGTTTTCCATTTCCCAGACCAGCTTCGAGCGGATTACCGGCCGGCCGTCGACCGTGCTTTCGGGGAGAAACTCGACGTGCCGAACGTGGTCCTTAAACGGCGGCTTCGGATTCTTGCGATCCGCGCAACTGTAGTAGGGCGCATAGAAGTTGGCCGCCCGCCCCCCGGCCAATTGCACGCGGTCGCCAACCCAAAACGAGCGATGGTGTGGGAATCGGTCCGGATGCTCGACGGTCATCGATTTGCCCGACGGACCGCGGACCGGGTAGTAGTGGACCAGGTCCTCCTCGGACGCGTATCGGTAGACGATAGCCTCGTTGCCGTCGATCATCACACGCAACAGGCTTTTTTGGCCGTCTCGTTCGAGTTTAACTTGTGGCGAGGCCGCCCGGTCGGCCGCCGTGCATCTCGATGCCGCGTTGGCAAGTACAAACATCGCCGCGACTGCCAGGATCAAACGTTTCGTCATGGTGGGTTGCCTCCGTTGGAACGGTTGGGGAAGAATCCGGCTGTCGGACATGCCTACCATGATAGCAGACCGGCCCGGCGAAGTGTACTAAATGGCCTTGCCCGCTTGCGGTTTCGCAACTGACCGGTATACTATTACCGAGCCCGCACAACCAGCGTTGGGAGGAAACCGACCATGTCGCCGACAGGGCACGGGAGTCCCGAGCGGTTCCCAACAACCGCCTGGTCGCTGGTGGCCCGGGCCGGCCGGGAAGATTCCCAGCAGCGCCGCGAAGCGCTGGGCCAACTGCTGGTGCGCTATCTGCCGGCACTCCAGGCTCACCTGGTCTACCGCAGACGATTCACGCCGGACGAGGCCGATGATCTTATCCAGGAACTGGGAACAATACTCGAACATCAGCTTGCGGCCCCCATCGAGCCGGACCTGAGCAGTCGGGACAAAGACCTGCCGCGCAAGTTGGAGGCATTCAACGCCACGGAAACGCGGCCGATCAACACCTTCAACGACCTGCTTCACCATCCTCGCCCGCCGATCGAACTGCTCGAACTGACCAAGGACTTCGCCAAGGCTTGCCGGAGTCATCCCGACAGCCCGCTGCCGGACGAAATCGCCACCGTGCTGTATCTCGGTAGCATCGTTGCCGCAAGGACACGATGCGACCGTCCGATCAGCAAGCTGGGTAGCGAAGGTCTCCGCCACGGCCTGGACTGGGCATTGAGCCAGTCCTGGCTGGATCAGTCCACTCGCGCTCTGCTCGAACAGGGCCGCCAAGCCGTCGACGCAGCCGAGCCGTAAGCTCAATCACTCGATTCCTGCCACTACACCTCGTTGGTTAAACAACTGCCATGCTTGACCCATCGCAACAGAAACTAATAACCCACAAGCGGCCATACTGAACGAAAGAAGGTACGAATCATGAACAGCGCGACACGGTTTTTGATGGTGGCACTCGTTTTTTCCGTGCCCGCGGCTTGGCTTTTCGCGGCTGATGATGTCAAGAAGCAGGAACCTCGCAACAGACCAGCCCGCGGCGGCCAGTCTTTTCCAACTCTCGTCGACGATGCGGCGTGGTTCTGGTTCCCCGGCCCGAAAGCGGTGTACCATGAGGGAAAACACAAGCGGACGTATTTTGGATGGGTCAACCGGGCGGGAAACATCTGCGCGGGTTGCTACGATCACGAGAGCAAGGAAACGACCAAGGCGATTCTGAAAAAAAACCTGAATCCCGATTCACACTCGGTTCCCTCGCTCTTGGTCCGCCCGGACGGCCGACTGATCGCGTTCTATGCACGTCATTACCAAAAGGAAGCAACGTTCTATCGAATATCGAAAGGCCCCGAGGATATTTCCGCTTGGGGAGCCGAGATGAAAGTGGACACCAACGGGGGATACAGCGACTTCACCAACGCGGTTCAGTTGTCGGAAGAGAACGACACAATCTACCTGTTTCGACGAGGAGACAATCTCTCCACGTCCGGCGACACAGTGTCCGGCGACACAGTGCATTGGAGCCCGGCCAAGCAACTGATGGAGAGGAGGTGGCCGCGGCGGGGACACACGCCCTACCTCAAGGTGGCGTCCAACGGAAATGACACGATCCATCTCGCGCTGGTCGATTGCGGACCGGTTGACTCGACTGGGGTCAAGAGCAGTATCTACTACTCATGCTACCGTGGAGGCAAGTTCCGCAAGGCCGACGGATCAACAATCACCGACATGGGAAACCTGCCCATCAAGCCGGCCGAGGCGGATATGGTGTACGACGGCAATGCCTCGGGCTTCTCCGCGTGGCTGGGAGATATCGCCGTCAATCAAGCGGGAAACCCCGTGATCCTCTACCATGTCTACGTGACCTACTGCAAAGACGGTCTCAGCGACCTCCGCTACCGCCATGCAAGGTGGGACGGCAAGCGATGGCGAAGTCACGAGATTACCCGGGCCCCTTCCACGCGCTTCCGAAGCTGTTATCCTACCGGCGGCATGACTTTGGATCATGCCGATCCCTCGATTGTGTACCTCGCCAGAGAGATCCGTGGCGTTTACGAAATTGAAAAATGGACAACGCCGGACGGAGGAGCCACGTGGGTTTCGGAGAGGATTACGTCCGGCTCGAGCAAAGACAACCTTCGACCGGTTGTTCCGCATGGTCACAAGCAAGGCGACGTCGGGCTGATTTGGATGTACGGAGATTACATGAATACGAAGGGAGCCAGATACGGCGACTATGATACCGTGTTCAAGTTCAACTGAGTTATTAGATCTCCATCTATGGCTCATTTGAAAAAAACTGCAACATCTGAATCTTGTCGGTGAATTCGGGGGACACCATACACATTTTCGGGGCGTGCAGTGGCCCCATGCTGATTTTGGCCGTGGCTCGAACTCATGGCACCGGCCGAATTCCCAGGGGCAAGGGGCCAGGTCATACGTCACGCGTCACGCGGATGGCCAATTCCGGGGCTTGACAACCGGCCGGCGGTTTGGTACATTTGTTCATCATGCCGTGTTGTGCCGTGACGTAGCGTGGCGCTAGCCTGGATTCCCACAGTACGGAAGTGACCTAACAGATATTGAAAGGGATGGCGTTCTTTTCCGAGAAAAGAGCGATATTGCTATAGGTGATTTTGTCTTGCTGGGATATG
>JAUWJC010000203.1 GCA_030607895.1 Pirellulales bacterium | reverse complement strand
GTGTCCCACCCTGTTTCGGACGACCCAGTCGAACGCCTCGGCGTGTGTCTTGCCTGCGGTCATGGTGAAGCCGGCTTTGGATTCGGACCACAGTCGATGGCCGGTCGGACCGCCGACGAAGCGGAAGAACCCGGCCGCCTGGGGGTGGTTTGTGAGCAGGGCCGCCCAGACGGGCGAACCGCCCGGGTACTTCCAGGCAACGGCTTTCGCGCCTGCCAGCCCGCTCACCGGCGTCTTGCCGCCGGATTTCTTCGGCATCGAGAGCACCAGGTCGGAACCGGTTTGGCCCTTTTGGACCAGCGTGCCGACCCGGCCGGCCGGAAGGAAGTTGATGCTGATTCTTGATTCAGTCCGGCGAAAGTACTCCTCGGCAATCGTTTCCAGCGGTTGCCTCAGCCGCTCGTCGGCAAGGACTTTACAGGCTTTTTCGGAAATGCCCTTCCGCCGGTCGTCCGCCGCGCGGGCGTCAGCAGCAGTAGATGCGACAATCACCACGCACAGCAAGAACATCGACAGATAACGACTGGACATGCCGCCCTCCTTTTTTCAGTGGATAGTGCCGCTTGCGCGAAGCCGCAAGCGGCACTGAAAACTGACAACTAATTCTACACTAACGGAAACAGTGTCGCTCCGATCATTGTGGCGGCAAGGCCTGCGATACCCATCAGGGCAAGCTGTACGGTGATTGTTCGGAGTCCTTCGGTTTCGTTCATGCCGCTCATTTGGCAGATAACCCAGAAGCCGCTGTCGTTCATCCAGGCCAACGGCTTCGAGCCGCATCCGATGGCCAAGGCCAGGTAGACCGGATGAAAGCCGAGTTGCCCGGAAGCGGCAAACTGCTGCAACACGCTTACCGAGGTAATCATCGCCACGGTGGAAGAGCCCTGGGCGGTGCGGATCATTGCGGTTATCAAAAAGGCCAACGGGAGAATCAACATGGGGTTGATGCCTTCGGTGAGTGCTGCGATCTGGCCGGCCACGCCGCATTGACGCATGGTGGCCCCAAACGCGCCGCCGGCCGCTGTTATCAGGATAATCACGCCACCGCTGGCCAGTGCCGTTTGGACCGCGCCGGCCAGTTCCTTTCGACTGGTCCGCTTTTGCCATGCCAAGGTGGCCAGGGCAATTGCCGCGGCGATGATCAGCGCGATGTTCTTGTTGCCCAGAAAATCCGCTGCCGGCTTGTAGGTGACCAGCAGCGACGGCGCGTTTTCCGGGCCGACGGAGTCCAAGTAGCCGTCCAAGCCCGTCCGGCCGGCAATCAGCAGCACGGGCAGCACGATCGGCAGAAGCGACAACCAGACGGGTGGCAGTTCGGATTCGTCGCGCTGGGCGAGTTTCTCCAGTTCGGCCAGCGAGACGTCGGTCGATTCCCTGAGCGGCAATTCCCAACGGCGATTTGCCCAACATGCGTAGAGGTATCCAACGCTGACCGCCACCAACCCGACCAGGCAACCGGCCACCATCATCGTACCGATGTTGACACCCAATTCATCGGCCACGTAAAGCGGTCCGGGCGTTGGTGGAACGAGCGAATGGGCCATGCTACCGCCGGCCAGTATGGCCAGCACGTAGAGCAGATAGTTCGCGCCCGTCCGCAGCCGCATGGCTTTTCCCAACGGAATCATCAGGTAGAAAACCGTATCGAAGAAGACCGGGATACCCAGCAGGAAGCTGCTGCCGACAAAGGCCAGTCCAGCCCGGGCCTGGCCCACTAACCCCAGTGCCCAGCGGACAACCCGATCCGCCGCGCCGCTATCCAAGAGGCACTTGCCGATAATCGAGGCCATGGCAATCAGGATGCCGATACTGCCGCAGGTTCTGCCGAAAGCCGTTGCCACGCGCTGGGGCGCCGCCGAGTTGACGAATTGCTCGGCCGCCTCCGCCGACCACGCGCCGCTGGCAACCTGCTCCCGGCCGTAGTCCCGAAGTGCGTCGGGCGAGGTAAGCATGGTGACGGCCAATGCCGCCAGCAGCAGCGCCAGGAAAGCGTGCAGTCGCAAGAGCAGAATGCCGCCCAGAACGATGCCGATTGCAACGAGCAGAATCCAGCCGGGATGCATGAAAAGGGTGCCCTTCGAAGACCGAAGAAATCGCTCACCTCAGGCACATTATGGTCGAGAACCGCCCAAATGCAAGCCTCCGGCCGTAGGATCGGCCGCGATTGGCACGCTTGATTGGCGAGTCGGCCGCGGATATGATCGCCGGGGGGCGTGATGGTCATGACGACGCGACCAAGAAAACAGCCGGAAATCCAACAAGGGAGTTCATTATGTCCAAACCCGTCAGTCGCAGAGCATTTGTCAAGACGGCCGGGACCGTTGTGGCCGGGGCTGCCTTGGCCGCGCCCGGCACATTCGACCGGAGCCGGCAGGCACGAGCCGGGCAGTTTTCCGGCCGAATCAAAAAGGCCGTAAAGTACATCATGATCACCGAAAAACTCTCGGTGCTCGACAAGTTCAAGATGCTGAAGGACCTGGGGTTCGACGGCGTCGAGGCATGTGGCCGGGCGAAGGTAGATCCGAAAGAACTGGCCAAAGCCCGCGACCTGACCGGACTGCCTATCCACGGGGTACATGGCGTGGGCAGCGATATTTCCGCGGGGCTGGAACTGGCGAAGATTTGCGGTGCCAGCTCCGTGCTGATCGTCGCCGGCCGCGTGAACAAGCAGAACAGCTACGACCAGGTCTACAAGACCACACAGCAGTGGATTCGCGACGCGCTGCCGGCCGCCGAAAAGGCGGGTATAAAGCTGCTGGTGGAAAACGTCTGGAATAACTTCCTGCTAAGCCCCCTGGAGATGGCCCGATACATCGACGAACTCGATAGCCCCTGGGTCGGATCGTACTTCGACGTGGGAAACGTGGTCCGCTTCGGCTGGCCCCAACAGTGGATTCGCATCCTGGGTAAGCGGATCGGGAAACTCGACGTCAAGGAATACAGCCGCGAAAAACAGAAGAACGAGGGCCTCTGGAAGGGGTTTCAGGTGGAGATCGGCGAAGGCGACTGCGATTGGCCCGACGTGCGAGAAGCACTGGCCGAGATCAACTTCAACGGCTGGGCCACGGCCGAAGTCCGCGGCGGCGACCGCCAACGGCTGGCCGACATCGCCCAGCGAATGGACCGAGTGCTGGACCTCTGAACCCGACTGGACACTGGCACACGGCAACGAAGAGCGTGTTCGATCCGTGTTTCATCCGTGTTTCATCCGTGGCCGAGAGACTCCCGCAAACGGTCACGCCAAGGGCTTCGGCTTGTCGGCAAACAGCGATGTGATGAACCCGGTGGTTTCGGCCGAAATGCCGGGTTGCTGGCTCTCGCGGGGACCGGCTACGTTGAGCACCCGCACTCGGCAGGCAGCCAGCCACTGGCCGACCTGTTCCGGCGAAAGCGGGCGGACGAGGTCGACCACCAGGCACGGCTTGAAATGCTTTTCGGCAAGTTGCCAGGTGAAGAGCGTTCCGCCGCCGAGCGGGCCGCGACAGATGATCAGCGTGGCGTCGGAGTCGAGCACGTTCCGCTCGGTCCGCTGTTGGTACTCGGGCGAGTTGGTTTCCAGCAGTGCGTAGCGAGCGGGGATTTTGCCGTCTTCGGCCAACCGTCCGCGCGGGCACCAACCTCCATGCGGGATACCCAGGACAATGGCCGCATCCAGCGCGCCGCGGTCAACGCCGGTTTGACCGCCGGAAACGATTTTCAACGGTTTTTTCAATGGTGTCGTTCCGCTTGGTCCGGCCTACCGTTGATAGGCCGAGCCGGGCTGTTGGGTAACGTTTTCGACTGGGCGGCGGCCGTCGGGCAGGACGAGCTTTAGGCCTGGGGTGAGGTAGTCGAAGTCGGTACCCAGCAGGCGGCGATTCAACTGGTATATCTCCACCCAACGCGCGGCTTTTCCCAGTTCGTGTCGGGCGATGTCGAACAGGGTATCGCCCTCTTCGACAACATATACCCGGCCCGAGCCAAAACCACTGGCCGTGCTGGCGGTGGACACCCGGTTTCGGGCCGCCTCGCCGTGGCTGGGGCTGGGGCAAAGGTCCGCAAAAGTTTTGCGTAGCTCCGCTTCGGTGGGAGCCAGGATACTGTCACCCACCCGGAGTTGATCCGCCTCGGGATGCCTTCCGCGATTGAACCGCGCCAACGCCTTGAAGTATCTGCCCGTGCCGTACAGCCGCTGAGAAATCGTCCAATAACTGTCGTTTGGCTGCACCGTGCAGGTCCCGTCTTCGGCGCGTCCGGCACTGCCGATGTACTGGTTGGAATGGCCGAGGGCCGACGACCCGCCGCTGGAGACTGTCAACCCCCGGACGCCGGACGGACTGGGAGCCGGCGGCTGGTAGCCCGGCTGTGGACTGCTGCTGTAAGGAGATATCTGCCGCTGAACCGTGATTTGCCGCGAGTATCGGCTCGATTGCTCCGAGGCGAGGCTCTGCTCGCGCAAGGGATTCGACTGGGGCGACGATTGCGAAATACCGGTTTGGCTGTATCGCGACACCTGAGACGCCGCCGGTTTGGGCATGAACGAAGGCGGCGAGGATGAGGAGTGGCCGGCCGTGCGGTTGTTGCCTTGGCTTGCCGAGTTGTCGTCGGACACTACCGCCCAGCGGCTCGATTTGCTCGATGCGGATTGCCTGGGTATTTCACCCGAGGTAGCCTTGGCCGAAATGATCGTCGGCTTGCTCGGGCCGGCAGACGAACGTTTTTTGGGGTCCGTGGCGGGGGACTCGCTCTTTTCGACCGCCTTCGACGCGGCTTTGTCGCCATCGAGCGATGCCGCGGCATCGTCCGTCGAGCCGGTCAGTCGATTGGTCACCACCACGGCGAAGATAATCAGCAAAACGCCGATTACCGCCAAACCGATCTTGACTTCCTTGCCCATGATTAGATCTCCTTCGTTGTAAAGCCGCGACCAGTGGTCGCGGTTAACCAAATTAACTGACAACTCGACGAACCGCGACCACTGGTCGCGGCTTTACATATTCACGCTCTGCTTGCCACTCGCAGTTTTGCGCTTCGGGCACGTGGATTTCGCTCGATTTCCTCGGGCGTGGGACGAATTGGCTTTTTTGTCAACACCTCGTACCGCCAGTCGTCGCGAAAGGCCTCCTTCACCCGCCGATCTTCCAACGAATGAAAGCTTATCACCGCCAGCCGCCCACCCCGGCGTAGACAATCAGGCATCCGACGCAAGGCGATTTTCAGCGATTTCAGCTCGTCGTTCACCGCAATCCTAAGCGCCTGAAACGTCCGCGTGGCCGGGTCGATCCGCTGTGTGCGCGACGCTCGGCCCATCGAGCGGCGAACCAATTCGGCCAACTCGCGGGCGGTCTTGATTGGTTTCTGCCTCCGTTGTTGTACAATGGCCCGGGCGATGCGACGACTGTATCGCTCCTCACCGTACTGGTAGATCAAATCGGCCAACCGCTCGGCACTCAGCCGGTTCACCAGCCGCCAGGCCGGCTCGCCGCACGTTGGATCGAACCGCAAATCGAGCGGGCCGTCCGCCGCAAAACTGAACCCCCGGCCGGGATCAGCCAACTGGTCGCTCGACAGTCCAAGGTCCAGCACGATGCCGTCCACCGCGGACAACTCCAATTGTTTCAGCACCTCGGGCAGATCGCAGAAGTTGGCTTGCGCCAACCTTACCGGCAAACCTGCCAGGTTGTGTTCGGCCGCCTCCACCGCCGCCGGATCGCAGTCGATGCCGATCACCAATCCGTCGCATCCCACCCGCTCGGCCAACGCCCGCGAGTGACCGCCTCCACCCAATGTTCCATCCGCGATGACCGCGCCCGGGCGAGGGTCGATCCAGCGGATAATCTCATCCGGCATGACGGGCACGTGTACCCCAGAGGGATCGGACATGTTCGATATGCCGGGTTTGTTCCGCCGACATTGGGTCGCGGCCGGCGGATACGGTGCAGTACGGGAAGCTGCGAGATAAGTGTGTTCGGGACAGACGAGTTGAAAAAACACTCGACCTCGGGCGCCTCCGTGCGCCCCGGCGAGGCTGAGTGCTAGCGGTCGATTCGCCGGTCAACGCGGCGAATGTGTCCGCAATTCGCAACCGGGAGCTTTCCGCGCTCCCGGCTGCGCAAGAACATGCCCTGCCCACGGTTGGCAAAGCCGCGGCGTCAGTCGGTGGCCGATAACTGACGCCCCTGTTCTCACGCACGGCGAACGGACGAACGAACGATAATGGTCAGTGGTTAGTGGTCAGTTGTGCAATACAGGCTACTCACGTCGATTCATCGAATGCGGCTTCGGCGATTTCGTCGTAGTGCGGTTGTTTCTCCGCCCGGTATGTCTCCCAACGGTCGGCTGCCCAAAGCTCCAAATGGTCGCGGACGCCCAGTAACTTTGCTTCGGCACCCAAGCCGGCCAACTCGGCCAATTCCGCCGGGATGCGGATTCGCCCCTGTCGATCCAATTTCACCCGTTGAGCTGCGGCATAAAACAGCCTGGCGAATTCGCGTACCTGGTGCCGGGTGGGCGATCGCTGGGCCAAACGCTCGCCCAGTTGGGCGAAAGACTCCTCCGTGTAAATTGCCAACGAATGGTCGAAACCGGGGGCTATGTACAGAACCCCGCCTTGGGGACAATCCATCGCCTCGCGAAAGCTCTTGGGGATGGCTACTCGTAGCTTCTCGTCAACCGAGCGGGTGAATGATCCAACAAGCATGGTTAGCACCACAATTCCCCACTTATCCCCATTAAGCATCAAGGATACCCAGTTCTGTCACTGCGTCAAGCTGGTTTTTCGGTGGTGAATTCGGCCTTCGTCGACGACATTTTCCCTAGACCCCGACCAGCACGAGACTTCCAACGATTGGCCGTGCCGCAAGTTTGGGGAAATTTTTTTTTCAAACTCCCGATTTCTCCCGTATGCGCGACTCCCTGAGGTCTTGGTAAGCGCCGACCATTCGCTCCAGCGAGAAGTGCCGCTCTGCCCGACGCCGGTTTTCCGCCCCAAGCCGCTCTGCCACCTGACGATCCGACATGATCGTAAGTAGCTTGTCTGCAAGGGTGTGCGAGTTACCATACTCGACCGTTTGGGCATCCGCCCCCGGGCCGAGCAACTCGCGGACCCCTTCCACGTCGCTGGCCGCCACCGGAAGCCCACTGGCCATGGCTTCCAAAACCACGTTGGGCATTCCCTCCCAGGCCGTGGGCCGCACCAGCACGCTGCTGGCCGCCAGGATTTCGCGTCCGTCGGGCCGCCCACCGGCAAAGTGGCCGCGGTCCTCCAG
>JAUWJC010000064.1 GCA_030607895.1 Pirellulales bacterium | reverse complement strand
GAAGATGCGAAAGCACCAAGGCGACGGCCTGGGGCCGCTCGGCCGTCAGAATGCGCGCGAGCTTCTTGCCTTCGGTCTCCTGCAGGAAGCAGAAGGGCGGTTCGCCCGATTCACCCACAACCCGCCCGTCCGCGCCAAGCGACAGTTGTTCGGCCAGTTGGTCGTTCAACTCGAGCCCCGAGCCGAAAAAGGGACCAGGTTTAATTTGTGCGAAGCACCCTCCGGGCCGTTGGGGTAAATTAAACCTGGTCCCTTTTTCGGCCCCCGACGGCCCGGCGCGGAAAAACTCGTCGATAACCCGTCGTTGCTCTTCCGGATCGACCTCATCCAACTCGACCATGGTTTGCCGAACGAGCCGGGCCTGCTCGGCGTCCATCTTGTCCAACAGCGCATCGGCTGCCGTCCGATCGAGGCTACCTGCCAGGATGGCCGCTTTTCGGATTCCGTCGTTACTGAGTGGCATCTGGGATTTTTGATTTCTGATTTTTGATTTTTGATTTCTGATTTCCACTTTCCGCTTTGTCAAGATTTGCTCACTGAGCTGCCGATCCAGGTTCGCAGAATGTTGGCCGCGGCGTCGGGGTCCTCTTTGACGACGTCCGCGAGTTCGTCGCGAAGGGACGGTCCGCCACGGGCAAATCGGCCAAGCCGATGGGCGACAGCCACGGTGTCCATCTCGTCTCTTCTTTCGGTCGTTTCCGCCGGAAATGCCGATGTGCCATCTTCGGCCTCCGAGCCGGCGGACGGTGCCTGAATCATCGACCGCAGCATCACCAGGCTGAACGCCACCAGGCCGATCATCCCCAGCGTGCTCCAGTACTGCCCTAGCCAACCCAAAGTCTTTTCGCTCATTCCCGGTAGTGGGATATCCGCCTGTTTGATGTCCTGGAACGGGTTGACCGTGACCAGTTCGGTTGGATCGGCAACGCCCTCGACGCGAGGGAGCAGGCCGGCGACGTGTTTTTGTATCTTGGCGATTTCCACTTGCTGGATTTGATCCAGGGCGCTTTGCTCCGGTGCTTTTGCCTCTTCGCCTTCTTTTGTCGGGTTCTGCTTGTGCCAGATACTATCGAAGTAGCTTGTGGGAATTCCCACGACGACGGTAACCCTCCTCGGCAGGTGCCCGACGCTGTCGGTGACGATCCGTTCGCCGTCGACAACGCTGCGTTGTTCGGAGGCCGATTCCTCTTGATCTTCTTTGGTGCCTTGCGACTGGGTTGCACTAGCCAGTGCAACCGGTGCATTTGCGGTGTATCCGGCGCGTCCACCCGGCTCGCTCCCTTCTTGAGAGCGTGAGGAGGTTTTCTCCTCGACCCAGACGGCGATTGGCTTTGGGCCGTGCTTGACCGATTCCTTATGGGTTGCCCGCTCTTTGTCCAACTCGACGTTGATCGTGGCGATTACACCCGGCACGTAAGCCAACGCTTCCAGAACCTTGGCTTTCAGGCGTACTTCGTAGGCCTGCGTGAGTTTTCTGTAGTTATCGAGCAAGACCGATTCACCCGATGCGGGGCCGCCGGCGTAAATGCGGCCGCCGTTAAGATTGGCGACCGTGACGTTTTCTGGTTTCATTCCGGCGATTGCACCGGCCACCAGATGGCGGATGGCCGAGACCTGGGTTTCGTCGAGTTCATCGTTTCCCAGCGGTTTGACGCTTACGGAGGCGGTGGTGATGGTCTCTCGCTTAAAGCCGCGTTTGGTTTTTGTGTCGTACAACACGGCGGCGTTTTCAATACCACTCATCGAGCGGATGATTAACCCCAGTTCCTTCTGCTTTGCTATTCTGAGTCGATCCTGCCGTTGCTGCGAGCTGACAAAGACGCTTTCTTTGTCGATTGCCTCGTCGAGTACTTTTCCCCATTCGGGCGGCATGGCATTGGCGTCGGCCAGCGCGCCCATGTAGTCCGCCCTTTGGTTGCGTGGAACGCGGATTCGTGTCCCCTCGATCTCGTAGGAGTTCAGCCCGGCCTTGGCGAAAGCCCCCTCCATGGCCGACAGGTGGCTGGGTGGAAAGTTGACCCCGCCCATCAGGTACAAGTCCGGACCGGAAACCTGGTAGTGAAACAAGTACCCCAGGCTCACCACCACCACGATCAGCAACAACCCGGTCGTAATCCGAACACCGGGTGTCATCGATCGAAACAGATCGGAGATTTGGGCGGACGACTTGTTGAGGAAATCCATTTTTTCTTGAGTCTTCAGTTTTCAGTAATCAGTTTTCAGTAATCAGTTTTTAGTAATCAGTTTTTAGTTATTAGTTATCAGTTTTGACCTCGTTACGATGCTTTGCGTCGTAACGGGTTTCGGCCGCTTTGCGGCCCCGCATTGGGCAGGCCCGTTGCGTCACGGTAAATTCCGCTAAAGCAACGTGAAGCATCGCAACATGGCGTTCCCACGCAAAGCGTAAGAACGAGAGGTTCTTTACTGAAAACTGATAACTGAAAACTGATAACTACTCCCCTCAAATTCGGATGTTCTGCACTTCCTGAAAAGCGGTGACTAATTTGTTTCGGACCTGGATCATCATGCGGAAGGCGATGTCGGCCTTCTGCACGGCGGTGAGGACCTCGGCCGGCGTTACGTCCTCGCCAACGGCCAGTTTCTCGACGGCCTGGTTGGCGTCCTGTTGCATCGAGTTCACTTCCCTGATCGAATCGAGCAGGAAATCCTTGAAGGGCCTGCCGCCACCGTCCGCCTCCTGAAACGTGGGCATTTTGGGAAACGAAACGGACGGAGTCGAAATGTTGTTGATCGAGTTCATCACGCCACGATCCTCAGAGATTGGTTCAGCAGGTCTTTGGCGATTTCTATGGAACCCAGATTGGCCTCATACGCCCGGGCTGCCTCCAAGGCGTCGGTGAACTGGGTTATCATGCTTATCTGGGGGTAGGCGACGTAGCCTTTCTTCGGTCCTTCCTTGATGGCGGCGGGATGGCCGGGCATGTACTTCAACAGTGGCTCCACGTCGGCCGTCTCCACCCGGCTGACTCTAACGCCGGCCGCCCCGTAGGCCCCAATGCTGTCGTCGGCCTGAAAGACGGCGAACCGCGGTTTGTACGGCTCGGCTTCGCCCTTGTCGTTGTGGGTGGTAGTCAGATTAGCCAGGTTCCCGGAGATCGCGTTCATCCGGATCCGCTGGGCAACCAGGCCGCTCGTGGCAATTCTCAACGATGGAAACATGGTAGTCTCTCTTATCAGCTATCAGCTATCAGCTATCAGCTTACACGCGTCCGCTAATGGCCGTCTGGAGTAGTCGGAACTGGTTGGTCATAATTGCCAAGGCCATGTTGTGCCGAATTTGGTTCTTGACCATCTCGGTCACCTGCTGCTCGACTCCCACGTCGTTTTCGTCGTGACGCAGAATACTCGTGGGGTTTTTGGAGACTTGAGCCATTGCCGCTTCGCGCCTGGGAACCGGCTCGCCGGGCGACTGGGTCCTTTTGGGCTGGTGGCTGATTTCGATCGCCTTTTTCAGCCGGGCCTGGAAATCCTCGACCGACAGGTCCCGCGTCTTGTATCCCGGCGTGTCCATGTTGGCGATATTGCCGGCCAGCACGGTGTGCCGGGCCTGGGCAAAATTGACAACTTGCTCCAGCACCGGAATCGTCGTCGAGTTGAAAATGTTTCCAAACATTCGTTCGTGGTCAGTTATCAGTAGTCAGTAATCAGTGGTCAGGACTGGCCGAAAAACAAGTTCCGGTACTCCGCTCCGCTACTGCGTGAGCAACCGGCGTGCCACAATCGGCCCGCACCGGCCGGCGGCCGCGACGAGGGGCTTTTCGCGTTGACCTAAACCGATGGCTCCACTCTGTTTGAGTTCGCTCGCTCACCCCCAATCCATCATCCACCGTTCGATATCCACCCAACCGGCATCGGCAATTCCTGCGCGTCCGAATCGGCAGTAACTGCCGGAAGTAGTTGTCAGTTGTTAGTGTTCAGTGGTCAGTTGTCAGTGTTCAGTTGTCGGTATTCAGTTGCGAAGCCGCAAGCGGTTCGTTCCAACACTACCCACTATCAACTATCAACTATCAACTATCCACTATCCACTATCCACTACCCACTACCCACTACCCCGCCTTGGCGAATTTCTTTTCGCGGGGGGCGTAGCCGTACTGTCGCAACTTGCCCGACAGCGTGCGAACGCCGATCCCCAGGGCCTCGGCCGTTTTGGCACGGTGGCCGTCGTAGTGTTCCAAGGTAGACTCGATAAGTTTTCGTTCCATTTCCTGAAGGCTTAGTCCGACGGGCAAACTGGCTGTCGGGTCTTCCCGGTCTTCGCTTCCCGTTCCCGGCTCGGCAATCAGCCAGCGGCGCAACTGGTCGGCCATGAAGGGTGCGCCGGCCACCAGGACGCTTGCTCGGGTTACAATGTTTTCCAACTCGCGAACGTTTCCCGGCCAATGGTAATTCACCATCAGGTCTTGAGCGCTGGGTTCAAGCGAGCCGGGTTCGCGTCCGAGCCGTTTTGCGCATCGCCCGAGGAAGTAGTCGATCAGTTCGGGAATATCTTCGCGTCGCTGGCGGAGCGGGGGCACGTGGATCGGCACGACGGCCAGCCGGTAGTAGAGATCTTCGCGGAATCGGCCCTCTTCCACTTCGATGCGGAGGTCCCGATTGGTGGTGGCCAGCACGCGGACGTCGGCCTTGATTGTCTGGCTGGAGCCCACTCGCTCGAACGTCTTCTCTTGCAACACCCTAAGCAACTTGGCTTGAAGCGGCAGGTCGATCTCGGTGACCTCGTCCAGCAGCATGGAGCCGCCGCCGGCCAGTTCGAAGCGGCCGGTTCGCGGCGAGTCGGCCCCGGTGAAGGCGCCCCGTTCGTGCCCGAACAGTTCGCTTTCCATCAGGTGCGAGGAAAGGACCGGGCAGTTGAGGCTCACCAGTGGGCCGGTCGAGCGATTGCTGGCGGCATGTATCGCATCGGCCACCAGTTCCTTTCCGGTGCCGCTTTCTCCGGTGATTAGCACGGTTTCGAGCGTGGGGGCGATTTGGGCGATGGCGGTTCGCAGCGCCTGCATGCGCTCGCTGGAGCCGATCATGGTGCGTGGCTCGAAGTGGCTGCCGGACCGGCCGGCATCGTGTTCCGCCGCCAACAGCCGGCCGTGGTTGACGGCCTGAGTTACCAGCCGCTCCAGTTGATCGGCGTCGAACGGTTTTTCGATGTAGTCGAACGCCCCGTGCCGCATCGCCTCGACCGCCGTGGCCACGGTGGCGTGTGCGGTAACCATGACTATTTGTGCCCGGTAACGGCGCTGTTCCAGTTTTATGATGAATTCAACGCCGTTCATGCCGGGCATTTTCAGGTCGGTGACTATGCAGTCGTAGTCCTTTTCACCGACGACATCCAGTGCCGTCATGGCGCTCGGGCAGCAGTCGACCCTGTAACCCGACTGGCGCAAAACGTCGGCCATCGATTCGCGGGCCTGCTGGTGGTCGTCGACCACCAACACGCGGCTGAGATCGGCGTTTGCAGGAAGTGGGCCGTTGATGTTGGATATCATGCGGCGGCCTCCAGTTGGGCCGGCGGAATAGAGGGAATACAGATGGTGAAGGCGGCGCCTCCTTCGGGACAATTGGCCGCGATCACCTCGCCGTGATGGGCCTCGGCTATCCGGCAAACGATGGCCAGTCCCAACCCGGCGCTGCCGCCCTTGGTGGTAAAAAACGGCTCGAACGCCCGACATCGCGCCTCGTCCGGCAGGCCGGGACCCGAATCGGCAATTTCCAACTCTACGCCCCGGGGGCCCGAAGCCGCGGTTACGGTCAGCGTGCCTCCGTCGGGCATGGCGTCCAGGCCGTTGAGCGTCAGGTTCAGCACCGCCCGAGAAAGCATGTTCCGGTCGGCCGAAATCAGGCAGTCCTTCGGCACGTCGACAACCGTCTTGACGGCTTGCGACGATAGCCGCGGGGCCACCGAGGCCTTGACGTCGTCGATCAGTTTTCCAAGCAGAAACGTTTGCAGGTGCGGCTCGCGGTCCGACGTGAACTGCAAGAGGTCCTTTATCGTGGCATTCAACGCGGTGAAGCCCGACTCGAGCTTGTCCAGCACCTCCACGCTACCCCGATCGTCCGAAATCCTCCGCCGCAACAGGCTCAAGTACAACGTGACGGGAACCAGCTTATTGCCGACCTCGTGGGCGATATGGGCGGCCATCTGTCCCAGGTCGGCCAGGCGGTTCTTTCGGGCCAACTCGCGGTTCTTGATCTCCAATTCGTCGGTCAATCGCCGCACTTCCCCGCGAAGCGCCTCGTGTGTCTGCTCCAATCGCAACGTGGCCGAGTGCCAGGCGGACAGCACCGTCTCCAAATCGGCGCCGGACGCCGGCGAAAGACTATCGGCTACAATGACTTGTTCGGACATGATAGTATTCCTGTTTGGGATGTGGTTTGTTGGTTTCTTTAACCGCTGCGGCCGCGCGGCGATGTTAGTACTGCCGGCGTGGTCGCCCGGGGCTAAACGGGGTTGGTGTGCGAAGCCGCAAGCGGCCCGACTTATCCCTCCGATGACAAATCCAGTTGACTGATCCCCGGTTGTTTTTCGGTCGTGTACGCGCTGCGAGCCCGGCCCGCGGCGTGGGTTCCTTGCAGGCAGATCGCGGTGTCGTCGCGGCGGCGAATCAACTCCGTCTCGGCCTGCTTCTCTTGCGCCACAATCTCGGCTAATAGTGCTTCGCATTCGGCGAGTTCTTCGCCGCATTTGCGCCGTTTGTCGGACGTAGGCCACGGCCGCGAGTCGGGTGCCTCGGAGCGAAACGGGTCCAACGCCCTCTCTATCTGCTCGAGCTCCGCCAAAAACGATTGCTTGGCCGCCAAAACGTCCAGCAACTCGGCCATCCTGTCGTCCCCAATCAGTTCCAGTTGTCGCCTGCCCATCTGGTGCAAGCGCAACAGGCAGGCTCGCTTCTGATGAATCAACGCAGCCAGTTGGTCGGTCTCGGATGTTGCCATGGACTAGTTTTCAGTTATCAGTTTTCAGTTATCAGTTATCAGTTATCAGTTTTCAGTGACCAGTAACTGATAACTGACAACTGATAACTGACAACTTCCCTCATAGACTACTCAGCCGGTTGAGCAGATCACTCCATTGCTCTTGGGTATAGTTGGTCGATTTCTCGAAGGGGGCCTCGGGCTTCATGCTCGCCAGGACCATCTTGGCTTGTTCGAGTGTACTCCGGGCTTTGAGAGGCTTGTCGAGATGCCGGTAGGCATTGGCAATTTGGACGTAGGCCTCCAGTACCTCCGGGACCTTCTGGTACCGGCTGGTGGCCGTCGAATACGCTTTGATCGCCTCCTCGTAGCGGCCCAGTTCGAAGAGGGTGCCGCCGATCGAGAAGTAGCAGTTCTCCAACGTGATCTTCTGAAGCGAGTTCAGTTCGATCTCGGCTCGCCGCTCGTTGAGCATTTTCCGGGCTTGCTTGTATTGATCCAGCGCGGCGGTAAGCGACTCGTGGATCTGTTTGATCAGGACAGCTCGCGTACCTTCGACCGGGTCGCTTTCGAGCTTTTTTCGGGCGGCCTTGGCGCCGCGGCGATACGACAGCGCGATTGTGTACCGCGCGTCCAGCGTTTGCGCCGCGTCGGGATACCGCTGGACCGCCTCTTCCAGGCGGCGAATGGCTTGCTCGTAGCGGCCGCTGACGTGCAGCAAGTGCCCCAAGGCAAACAGCGAATCGCGCCATTCCTTGCTGGCCGGAGTGAGGGCGTCACCGTCCAGGTTCTCTCGCAGCAGGTTCTCGGCTTGATCGAGATCGCCTTTTTCCACGTAGGCCCTGCTTGCCAGCAATCGGGCTCGATAGGCGGCAGCGTCGCGAGGATGAAACTCGACGCACTCCCGAAACGCCGACAGCGCGTCGTCGCTCCGATTCAAGGAAAGCATCGCTTCACCCAAAGTCACCAACGCCTGCGGATGACGCCGCCGCGTCTCGTTCTTCAAGTACTTCTCGAGCACGCGGGCCGTGCCATGGAAATCCTGGCCTTTGAAGTAGCAGTCCGCGGTGTCCCACAGGTCGTCGAGATAATGCCTGGTGGTAATCCGATACTTGGCGATCCGCGCGTACACCCTGCCGGCGCGCCGAAACTGCAAGCGGCCCTTGCGACGCATCCGGTCGGCCTTGTCCGGCGGCAACAACTCGGCCCCCGACAACAGGTCCTGCCCCCACTCGCCCAGCGCCTGGGCCGTTAATTGCATCGCCCGAACCTTGGAAAACAACGGATAAAACAGCCGGCTAAGCCGAACGTTCATCTCGAACTGCCGCGCGTCCGCACAGTGCTGGTACGCTTCGAGCATTCGGGCACGCAACTCGTCCAGAGAAATCCAGCGGTTGCTGAAGTTTTCCGGGTCGACGATGACGCCCAGCACGCGGCGGTAGGCAGTCAGAGCGTCGCTGTTGCGGCCGGAGCGAAGCAACAGTTCGGCCTCTTCCAGATCGGCGGCCAGTGTGTCCGGAGTGTCGACAAACAAGGTGCGCGTGCGCGAGAATTGCTCCAGCGCCGACCGATTGTCGTCCATCAGCAAGAAGCAAATGCCGATCAGGTACATTGCCTTGCGAGTCGCCCGATTGCCGAGCGTGTCGTATCCCTGGGCCTGGCGCAAGACCTTGATTGCCGCTTGACATTTCCGCCGCACCGCCAGCTTGTTTTCATCGCTTGTTTTGCCTGGACGTTCTTTCAGTTGGCGCGCTTCTCGAATCAACACTCGCCCCTGCAAGATGATTGCCTCGGCCTTGTTCTTGGCCTCCGGAGGGATCTTGGCCAGCGTGGCCAGGCACTCGGCAGTCTTGCCCATGCGAAACAGTATCTCGTTCCGTTGGAACAACCCCTGGTTGCGCCGGTCGGCCGGAAGCTTGCGGTTGGCCAGGTAACGCGAGTTGTGCCGAAGTGCCTCATCGAGTTTCGGATTCGCATCGTTAAGGGACGCCTCGGCAAGCAAGTAGTGTATCTGGCTTTCTCTGTCCTTGCGTTGATTTGCTTCAAGCGCCAGCCGCAACGCCCGGCGACTGGCCGGAATCTGGCCGCTCAGGTAGAGGCTTCTGCCTAGAAGGAAGAGGCCTTCTGCTCTGCGTTCTGGTGGAAAACCGCGGTCGCGGGCTTCTTCCGGGTACCGGGAGGCCAGCAGGTAGTAGTTTTTCTTTTCCTTACTCCAGGTATCGTCTGCTTCGTAGCAAGCGGCGGCCCCCAGTACAAAAGCCGGACCGCCCAACCCTTCCAGAGGCAACGTCTTCCGTCGGCGAACGGATTCGGCCAATTCGCGCGCCCTGAGGTAGGCACCGCTATCCAGCGCTTCCAGGGCCATTTCGAGGGTTGCCTCGCGGCCCAACACGTTGCCCGCCGCACCCAGCGTAAGCCAGGCAACGCCCGCGCAGGTAATGGATATCAGGCAAGCGCCCGCCAGCAGTCCCGCCTGGAGCCGGTTCTTTGCTGCCCAGCCAAGCGCGGCACCAATCGTCGGCTCGAGCCGCTCGCGGAGCGTCGGCCCGGCTTGATCAGGTCCTTTGTTTTTGGAATCTTCCACGGTCATGTGGGTAGTGGGTAGTGGATAGTGGATAGTGGGTAGTGGGTAGTTGTCAGTGGGTAGTGGATAGTGTTGGAACGAGCCGCTTGCGGCTTCGCAACTGACCACTGACTACTGGCCACTGACCACTGATTTACAGGTCGAGGAAAAGGTGGGCAGCTTGTACCCGAAAGGCCAGACGGCTGTCAATGCACATTTGCGCAACGCCTGGAAGTCTAGCCGGAATGGGGCGAGTAGAGAAACCGCCGTCTCAGCTTCGCCGCGACCAGGAGGTGTCCGACTCGGTGGACGATTCGGACAAAGCGGCAATCTGCTCGATGATCCAACGGTCCATGTCGCGAAGCATTTGCGGTGCGAGTTCCTGGCAGCAGGGATATTGCCGCAGGGTGATCGACATGCCGGCCGTGTGGAATAGCCGCAGGTCACTGCAAGCAGTTTCGGGCGGATACACGCTGCTATCGCGGCCGCCGGCCAGGAGCACGGGCAAATGACGGGCTGCAGCCAAGCGGCCGAAAGGATTCTGCCCGAAAGGGATCTGACTGGCCGGGAACTGCCCACAGAACGATAGCACGCCGGCAAATCGGTTCGGATGATTCAACGCCACCCGAAACGCCATCGTGCCGCCGCAATCGAACCCGGCCAGGAAAACGCGGTGGGCGGCTATGTGGAATTTCTGCCGTACCGCCTCCAGACAGCCGAATATCCGCTGCTCGGCCTGCTCGGTGTGCTCGGCCGTCTGCTGCCATTGATAGCAATCCCGCTCGGCCGACCCCGACCCGGGAGTAAGCATTCCCCGCGGAGCAACTGCCACGTAGTTCCTCATGCTGACTATCGGCATCATCCGTAACAACTGCCGCTCGCAGTCGCCGGGACCGTGAAGCCACACTATCAGCGGATAGGCGTACTTCGATTCGTAATGCAGCGGCGCGAAAATAGCATGTGGAAAATCACATGAACAGTCACCCAATGTAGTTGAAAATGACGCCGAATCTATGTCGAAAGAGGGCTCGCTGACTACCTCTTGCCACTGCGTGGGTCGCCGTTTAGTGCGGTCCATGGCTGGTATGATTTCCTAATTGTCGCTGGATGATTTTAGATGACAGGAAATGAATCCGAACGGATTGCGACATTCCCGACAGGCTATCGAGTACCCAAACCTTAGTCATCTGCTCGGCGGTTGTCAACCGCAGCATGGGGAATTTCAGACCTCGTTCCCAAGCTCCGGCTTGGGAACGTCAACGGCAGGTTCCCAAGCCGGAGCTTGGGAACCAGTTGCATATATTGGACCAGGCAAGACGGGCGATGTGCGGAGGCCGAAAAAGGGACCAGGTTTAATTTGCCTCCAACGGCCCGAAGGGTGCTTCGCACAAATTAAACCTGGTCCCTTTTTCGCTCAGTTCACACCCGTTTGGCGACGGACTTCATCGGCGATTAGCCTGAGGTTCCGGTAGGGGGCATCCAACGGCACGGCGCATTCCAGCCCTTAGTTGTCAGTGGCCGCTTGCGGCTTCGCAACTGATAACTGATAACTATTCCCGCGACATCGTCTCGACCAGCGATTTGACGGCGTCGACGCTTTTCTGGAACTCGGCCCGCTCGGCGTCGGTCAGGTCCAACTCGATAATTCGCTCGATGCCGGCAGCACCGAGTATCACAGGCACGCCAACGTAGTACCCACCCACGCCGTACTCGGTGTCGCAATAGGCGGAACAGGGAATGAGGCGTTTTTTGTCGCGGACGATTGCCTCGACCATTTGCGTGGTGGCCGCGGCCGGGGCATAGTACGCCCCACCCGTCTTCAGCAGACCGACAATCTCGGCCCCACCCGCCCGGGTCCGCTCGACAATCTCCTCCATCCGCCCCGGGCCGATCAACCGCGTGGCCGGAATACCGCCGACCGAGGCGCAACTGGCCAGCGGAACCATCGTATCGCCGTGACCGCCCAGCAGCATGGCCGAAACATCCTCGACACTAACACCCAACTCCATGGCCAGGAAGGTGCGGAATCGGGCCGTGTCGAGCACGCCGGCCTGACCCATCACCCGTTGCGGAGAAAACCCGGTTACCTGCAAAACCCGTTGCGTCAGGGCGTCCAGCGGATTGCTCACGACGATCACGATTGCCCGCGGGCTGGTGCGTTTAACCTCCCCGGCCACCGCGCCGGCGATCTTGGCGTTTGTCTCCAGCAGGTCGTCGCGGCTCATGCCCGGCTTGCGCGGCAACCCGGCCGTGATTACCACCACGTCGCTGTCGGCCGTATCTTCGTAGCTATTGGTGCCCGTCACTTGGGCATCGAACCCGACAATCGGCGAAGCCTCCATCAGGTCCAGCGCTTTACCCCGCGGCATGCCTTCGGTCTGGGGGATATCCAGCAGGACGATATTGCCCAGTTCGGCCGCGGCACACCAATGGGCGGTAGTGGCGCCGACATTGCCGGCACCGATAATGCTGATCTTGGAACGCTTCATGCGAGTATACTCGACGCGGTCACAAACTGCGGTTTTGGGATGGAGTTATCAGTTATCAGTTATCAGTTATCAGTTATCAGTTATCAGTTATCAGTAGTCAGTAGTCAGTAACTGAGGCCTGGTTCAAAGCGACGAGTTCTTGGGTGACACGTGACAACCCCTGTTAGCCCCGTCGCCTGCGACGGGGAAAGTAACGGAAACCGCCCCGTTTTCCGGTCGCAGGCGACCGGGCTAACTGTCACCCGCCTTTGAATCAGGCCACAACTGATAACTGGCTACGGATAACTGACTACTAACCACTGCGTCACAACCCCTGCG
>JAUWJC010000599.1 GCA_030607895.1 Pirellulales bacterium | reverse complement strand
GGTAAATCGTCGGTTTGACGGGTCCCGTACTCGTCACGCTCCGCGTGACGGATCTGCATCACGCGGAGCGTGATGAGTACAGGCCGCTTCGGCCCGAGTATGTGCGGGAACACCGATCGGCATCCTCATCCAAACACCAACCCACAAGAACTGAAGACTGACAACTGCCCACTATCCACTGTTTCAAGCGACCGGCCTGCACTGACCGCTAGGCGCGTTCGGGAGGTATCCCGGAAAAGCGTGCGGAGTACTGGTCTGATTTTCGACTGGGGCGCCCCCCAAAGGAGTTCGCACGGCAGCCAAAACGACCTCTATCCGCCATCGCTTGTGCGCCGGCTGGCGGCCTGTTCTAGCCAAGAATCGACCCGCGGATCAGGTTGCCTGCTTCCTATAGCGATCACCGGAGCCTGCGGGAGGGCTCGACGGTGCGGGGTCAACCATGGTCACACAGGCCGGTCGCGGTAAATTCGGTTTCCCACTACTGGTGTATATCTACCCCGGAGAAGCCCCGTACCGAGCCCGCCGAAGGCCCCAGCATAGCTTCCCACTATCATTCAGTTTACCAACATGCGGGGGGAATGCAATTGCAATTATCGGTCGGGCAGAAATTTTCCGCGGATTGCCGCCATGGCCATCGACACTCTTGTCCGTGAAGCTGGCTAATGCGAAAATACAGGGTAGCTGTTTATGGCCAGTTGGGGACTGGTCCATTTTTCGGCCAATGGACGCATTTTTTGGTCCATCGTTGGCCGAAAACATGGACCTGTCCCCTTCCGTGGCGTTTCCACCGCAAACGGGCCGGCCGGACCGATCACCCGGCATTTTCTCACGAGGAGTTGAACGAAGATGAAACTGGTGCCACTGGGCGAAAAGGTGATTGTCAAACGCCTCGAAGCCGAAGAGAAAACCGGCGGCGGTATTGTTCTGCCCGACACGGCCCAAGAAAAACCACAACAGGGCCGCGTTCTGTCGGTCGGCGACGGCCAACTCCTGCCCGATGGAACCCGAGCAAAACATCAGGTCGCCGAGGGGGACCGCGTGCTGTTTGCCAGCTACGCCGGATCCGAAGTGGTCGTCGACGGCGAAGAACTCCTGATTATGCCGGAAAACGAAATCCTGGCCGTTGTTACCTGATCCGCCCAACCATTCGTTGCCCGACCGTTCGTTATCGGTCCGGAAGAACGTAGAAGATATGTCCAGACGTGAATTCCTAAAACGTGCATTCTCGGCCGTTACCGTTCCAACATTCCTGCTGACTCGCGCAGCCGGCAAGACGACCACCGCGGGGCTAGTCGATGCCAAGGCGTACCAGCAGGCGGTGGATCGGGCAGTCAACTTCTTGCGGACCAAGGCCCAATCGCCCGACGGATCGTATGCCCAATTCGCCGGGCTGGGCGTGACGGCCATCGTGGCAACCGCCATCATGCGCTCCGGCCGAACGCCCGACGACCCGCTGGTCGCCAGGAGCTTGAAATACTTGCAGGGGTTCGTCCAGGAAGACGGCGGCATCTACCGATCGGGTACGTTCTACCGCAACTACGAGCCGTGCCTGGCCGTGCTCTGCTTTGCCGAGGCCAATCGCGACGGCCGGTACGACAAGCTGCTGGCCGCCGGCGATCGGTTCGTCAAGGGCATTCAATGGGACGAGAAGGAAGGGCACAACCGGGCAAGCACAAGCTACGGCGGGGCCGGATACGGCAAGCACAAGCGACCCGACTTGTCGAATACCAGTTTCCTCATCGAAGCGCTCCGTGCAGCGGGCAACGGGCCGGACGACGAGGCCGTCAAAAAAGCACGCGTCTTCGTCTCCCGATGCCAGAACCTGGAAACCGAGCATAACACCACCAAGTTCGGCGCGAAGAATCCCGACGGCGGGTTTTACTACACGCCGGCCGGTGGCGGACAGAGCAAGGCCGGCGAGACGGCCGACGGCGGATTGCGAAGCTACGGCTCGATGACTTACGCCGGTTTGAAGAGCATGATCTACGCCGGTCTGCGGCCCGACGATCCCCGCGTGAAAGCGGCACTGGCATGGATTCGGCAGAACTACGGCGTCCAGTCGAATCCCGGCTTGGGTAGCGCCGGGCTCTACTACTACTATCACACCTTTGCCAAGGCGCTGGACGCCGCCGGGCTGAACGAAATCGTCGATGCCGACGGCGCCAAGCACAACTGGCGGCGCGACCTGCTCGAAGAACTCATCCGCCGACAGCAACCCGACGGCTCCTGGATCAACCAGAACTCACGCTGGCTGGAAGGCGAACCGGCCCTGGTTACCGCCTACGCACTCCTCTGCCTCTCCTACTGCCGAGCGGCCGTGGCCAAGTAACTCAAACTGTAAGGAGGGGAGTCCGAAAATGGGGACTGGCTCCGTCACGGGCTGGTTTTTTCGGGAGTTTCCGGCATGCCGACGGTGCCTGTCCCCTTTTTCGGACTTGCAAT
>JAUWJC010000578.1 GCA_030607895.1 Pirellulales bacterium | reverse complement strand
GCGCCCCCAAGGCAAGCCCTAATCACTATTCAAGCTCTGACCCCAAAGACCCTGCAATCTGGTTAGGGGGCACTGGGTTCAGGCCGGTAGTAGGTATTAAGGGATTGGGGTTTGGCGGCTGGGGGGGTAGGATGGTGGCATGGCTCGGTCGTTGCGAATTGAGTTCCCCGGCGCGTTGTATCATGTGATTTCCCGCGGCAACGAGCGACGGGCGATTGTCCGCGATGATCGAGCAACGTGACTACGTGGTCGTCGATGCCAACTCCCGACCCCTTGCGTCATCTTGTTGTTCTGACAAAGGATGCCGGGAGGGCGAGGCTCCCGCCAAGCCATCATTGAGTGTGTTTCCTGAGTGCCCGGCTCGGCAGGAGCCTCGCCCTCCCGCTATTATCAACAGGAACTAGTATGGAATCGGAACTGATCGCATACCTGCGGAAGCGGATTCCACGCCATCCGCTCTTGCGGTTGGGGCCCGGGGACGATGCGGCCGTGCTGCACTTGGCCGAACTGGACCAGTGCGTGCTCACGGTCGATATGCTCACCGACCAGGTCGACTTCGAGCTGAAACGGGTCGATCCGCGGCGTGTTGGGCGAAAGGCGCTGGCAGTCAACCTCAGCGACCTGGCCGCCATGGCCGCCCGGCCTCTGGCCGGTGTCGTGGCGGTGGTCTTGCCACGCAGGGGTGGAATGCAGCTTGCCGTCGAGTTGTTCGAGGGTATCTTGCCGTTGGCGGAAAAATACAACCTGGCTATTGCCGGCGGCGATACCAACAGTTGGGACGGGCCGCTGGCAATCAGCATCACGCTTATCGGCCAGGTGACAGCGGCCGGGCCGCTTGTGCGCGGCGGGGCTCGGCCGGGCGATCGGATACTTGTAACCGGCTCCTTCGGCGGCAGCATTCTCGGTCGGCAGTTCGACTTCGAGCCCCGGGTTGAGGAAGCGCTGCTGCTGAACCAACGGTACGGGCTGCACGCGGGCATCGATGTCAGTGACGGGTTGTCAGTCGACCTGGCTCATCTGGCCGAAGAGAGCGGCTGCGGAGCCATCGTTCGGGCAGACGACGTGCCGGTGGCCGACGACGCCCGGCGGTTGGCCGAAAAACTGGCCGACGGCTCCACGCCGCTGGCGCATGCACTTGACGACGGCGAGGATTTCGAGTTGATTCTGGCCGTGCCTCCCAACGAGGCCCGCCGAATGTTGGCCGACCAACCCTTGGCGGTGCCGCTTTCCGCCATTGGCGAGTTCACGGCCGAGTCGGGGCTTTGGCAACTCGACCGGGGCGGCTCGCGGCGGCCCCTTGTACCGCGAGGCTGGCAACAGGAGTTTGACTAAATGGGACGAGGGGTGAGGGACGAGGGGCGAGTAGAAAACCATCCATCGGGTCGTTTTCTCGCCCCTCACCCCTCGTCCCTCACCCCTCGTCCCTCGCCCCTCGTCTAACAACTGAGGACTAATGAACCGCTTCACCTACAATGCCGACGACGAAACGGCCACGGCCGCTCTGGGGGCCGCGTTGGCCGAGCTGCTGCCCGACGGAACCACCGTGGCACTGTGCGGCACGCTGGGTGCCGGAAAGACCCGGTTGGTCCAGGCGATTGCCCAGGCCGCCGGAATCGATCGCCGCCGAGTGGTTAGCCCCACCTTCGTGCTTATCCAGGAATATCGCGGACGCCGGACAATCTATCACATCGACGCTTACCGACTCCGCGATGAAGACGAGTTCCTCCAATTGGGACCGGAGGAATATTTCGACCAGCGCGACGGCCTGGTGCTGGTCGAATGGGCCGATCGCGTCGAGAATTGCCTGCCAGCGGAGCGAATCGAGATACGCATCGAAGTGACCGGGCACGAATCGCGGCGTTTCCAGATTGCGGCGATTGGCGAGCGTCACGTCCAAGCCATCAAACGCCTGCAAGCCTGGGCCGGTAATGAGTAGGGTGGGCATCGCCCACCAAACCCACTGATCTGTTGTCCGCCGGTGGGCGGTGCCCACCCTACGGCCCTTGATCTTTGGTTGCCGGGTGGATATCGTGTTTGGTGTGTACGGCCCACGGAAATGACCGTTCAATTACGATTAGCCGCTTGCGGCTTCGCCCCCCGAAGCGTGGGTACTGCTAAACCGCAAGCGGCTTTTCATCAGCTTGGAGGAATCAGAAAACCATGAGAGCAATCTTGTTCGAGGAACCGAGGAAGATCCGTTTGCTCGACGATGTTCCGGTGCCCGAACCGAAAGACGGCGAGGTGCTGGTCCAGTGCAGCCACATAGCACTCTGCGGCACGAACATGGGTCCGTACACGGGCGACGGAATGTGGGCGGAAGTGGAGTGGCCGCCTCCGCCCGGCTGGCTGGGACACGAAAACATCGGTACGGTGGTCCAGTCGCGTGCCGAAGGTTGGGAGCACGGCACGCTGGTTCTGGCTCATCCGGAAGATTACAACGGTTTCGCCGAGTTCATCATATCGAAGCCGGCCGGTCTGGCCCGACTGCCGGCCGACCCACCCGACGTGGGCGCCCTGGTCGTTGCACAACCGTTGGCTACCGTACTCCGCGCCCTGGTCCGCACCGGCCCGGTTATCAAGCAACGTTGCGCGGTGGTCGGTCAGGGGCCGATGGGCCTGATCTTTACGCATCTGCTTGGACGCATGGGCGCCAGACAGGTAATCGGCATCGCCCTGGTTGATTGGCGGCTGGAGTGGTCCAAGCGGTTCGGCGCCACCG
>JAUWJC010000337.1 GCA_030607895.1 Pirellulales bacterium | reverse complement strand
GTTCGGTCTTCGACTTTCTTCATGCGGCTGTTCTTGCACATTTCAACGGCACCCAATCGCCGTCGCTGATGCCTTCCGGCCCCTAAGCCGTTCGTCTTCCTCGCCCCGCATTTCTCTCGACCCCTTGCCTGACCTCCGTGTCTGAGTGGTTTTGTCTCGACCCCCGTGAACGGTTACCCGGCCAGACTGCCCATCAGCAGCCCGAGTACCGCCATGTACATATCCCAAAGCGAGCGAATCTTGTCCTGGTTAGCGGCCATCCAGAGTGCGGTCAACGTGGCGCCCAGTCCCAGGATGACGGTTAGGCATCGGGCCAGATTAAGGCATTTGCGATCGCCCGCGGCCGGTCGGAAGCGACGATAGAAGTCGGTCACCAATGCCGTCGAGATGCTGTTGAGACTGCTGTCGAGCGTCGACATCGAGGCGGCGAACAGGCCGGCAATCACCAGGCCGACAATTCCAACGGGAAGTTCACCGGCGATGAACAGCGGAAACGTCTGATCGGTCTTCAGCGTCGGGTCCAACAGCCCCGGATGTGTCTTGTAGAAGGCGTAAAGCGCACTACCCAGTACAAACCAGATGGCGGAAATCGGGATCACCAGCACGGCATTGGTCCAGATTGCCCGGGCGGCTGATTTTTCGTCGGGAGTAGTGAGATAGCGTTGGATGACGGCCTGGTCGGCCGTGTAGGAAACGAGGTTCTGGAAGAGGCTACCCACCACAATCACCCAAAGCACCGGCAAGGTATAGTCCCACCCCCAATTGGCCAGGTTGAACTTCCCGTCGGCCCGGCCGATTTCGACCACCGCGCTCAGCCCACCGTCGACGTTCATAAGAATGATAACCATGCTGACCAGCGCGCCGCCAACCAGCACGAACACCTGCAGCACGTCGGTCCAGATGACGGCCTCGCTTCCCCCCAGGGCCGTGTAGAGCGTTGCCAGCACGCCCATCACCACAATGCACAGGTAGATGTCGATGCCGGTGACGGCCGCCAGAGCCAACGCCGGCAGAAAGAGCACGATCGTCATCCGGCCGGCCTGAAACAGAATGAACGACGCGCTGCCAAACAGCCGCACGGCCACGCTGAACCGTTTTTCCAAGTACTCGTAGGCCGAGATGATGTTCAGCCGGCGAAAAAAGGGCAGGTAGAAGAAGACCACTATCGGCTGTATCAAAACAACGCAGCACATGCTGGCGAAGTAGACCCAGTCGGTATCGTACACCTTGGCCGGGATAGCCATGAAGCTGATCGAACTGAGCTGCGTTCCGAAGATACTGATTCCGGCCGCCCACCACGGCACGCGGCGGCCGCCGACAAAAAAATCGGCCGTCGACTTCTCCCGTCGAGAGAAGTAAACACCCATGCACACCAGCGCCAACAGGTATAGTCCCAACACGGTGCCGTTGATCAGCCCGAACGCCGGTTTCGGACGGTGCGGCTCGACCTGGTAGACGCAGTTGGTGCGAATGCGCGGGCGGACCGCGCCGCCGGGTATTACGATGCGGCCTTGCCAGCGGACGGCGTTGGTGGTGACCAGGCCCACGGGCACGGCGCCCATTTCCGCCCAGGTGTTGGTGATTGTGTGATAGGCGAGAATCTGGCGGCGGAAGCCGGGCCAGCGGGCCTTGAGCTCATCCACCCGGTCGGCGCCGGCACCATCGAACCCGCCAAACACCAGAATGTGCGACTCGCCACATGCGATTGCCGGGGCGGCGGCGACGGCCGGGCAAGGAACCGCCGCGACCGGTTCCCAACTTTGCCGCTTGGGGTCGAAGCGGTAGGCATCGTTGAGATACTTGCGCGTGGGCCGATCTTCCGGGCCCGGTACGAGTTCCCAGCCGCTAAACAGGTAGAAATCGCCTTCTTGTGCCGCGGCGACGGCCTGCCCACGCGGTGGGCCGGGGCACTCTGGCAGAGTCTTCCACTCGAGGTTGTCCCAGCGAACCGGCTGCCCTTCGCGCTTCTTCGGAAGCGTAAGCCTCCAGAATGTTCTGGTGACCTCCAACTCGGCGCTGCCGGTCTGGCCGCCGGCGATGTAGATCACCCCGTTCAACAGCGCTCCGGCAGCGGCGGTACGCGGGCCGGGGAGATCGGGTAGCCGGGTGATCTCGATTCGGCCGGCCGTCCACTCCAGCAAATGCACCGACCGGTACGCCCGCTGGGAGTCCGAACCACCAACACAAATCAAGCCAAACTCGGTCGTAATCGATACGCCGTACGCCGCCGGTTGCGGTAGCTTGAAGCCGCGCTGCCATCGCTCCTTGCCAGGCTCGAGCACGAAGATCTCATCGTGCCAGGCTTTCTTTCCTTCTCCCCAAACGACTTCGGGAAAGTTGGTTCCGCCGGCCACAATCAACGCCCCGCCCGATACACCGGCAAACGCGCCGCCAAAGCCAAGCCGGTCGGGAAGCGGTGGCAGGCAGGACTCGTCGGCCCGAACGCCCGAAATCGTCAACATCCCAAGCGACAGACACAAAGCAGCGATGAAAATCGTCCGTGGCATGGGTGGTAGCCCTTGCATGAATGTTCGGTTGGTTCTGGATCGATCCGCGCTGCCACGGAACGAGTACAAGCTACCATCTTGGACGATGAAGTGAAACCGGACCGGCTGACGGTACAACTTGCCTCTTGCCGCCTCCCCCTTTCCCCCTTCCGCCTTCCGCCTTATACTTCAACGGTCCGCAAAACACCTTCGCCCCCAACCCGCCGACCAGAGAGCAATCTCGTGTCTGATTCGACCGATCTGGAGTTGACCGACTATATCCGTTCGATTCCCGATTTCCCCAAGCCGGGAATTCTCTTCCGCGACATCACGCCCCTGCTGACGTCTCCGAAGGCGTTCCGCAAAGCGATATCGTTGCTTGCCGAGCATTACGGCGGGCGGCCGATCGACGTGATTGCCGCGGCCGAAGCGCGAGGATTTATCTTCGCCGCGCCTTTGGCCTTGGAACTCGACGCCGCGATGGTTCCCATTCGCAAGCCGGGAAAGCTGCCCTACGAAACCTTGTCGTATACTTACGACCTGGAGTACGGCACCGATACCCTCCAGATGCACGCCGACGCAATTCCGCCCGGTGCCAATGTGCTGGTGGTGGACGACCTGTTGGCAACCGGCGGAACGGCCGAGGCCTGTTGCCGGATGGTGGAGAAAGCCGGCGGCAAAGTGGTTGGCTGCGCGTTTGTCGTCGAACTGGTCGACCTGGGCGGCGCGAAAAAAATCGCCCAATACGAGTCATTCAGCCTGATCAAGTACCTCAAACAGTAAGCGGTCAGTGGAAAATGGGGACTGGCTCCGATTTCGGACTCCCCGCAGATATCGGCCGGAAGTGCGGGAAAAACCGTAGCCGCGAGGTGCCTGTCCCCTTTTGCCACGGTGCTCGGTATTCGCCGTCCGAAAAAGGGGACAGGCACCGTCGGCAAACCGAAAACTCTCGTGAAAACCAGCCCGTGACGGAGCCAGTCCCCTTTTTCGGTCCGTTGCAGTGGAGAAATCATGAACGCACAACGGCTTGCCGGTGCCGTCGGGGTGGCGATCCTCGCGGCAACGCTCGTTCACGTTGCACGGCTGCCAGGGAGTGAAGGGGAGAGCCAGCCCAGTTGGCCAGAACTCCATGGACCCGACCGGATCAACATTGCCCCGGAGACAGGTCTCTTGAGGAAGTGGCCGGAGGGCGGACCGCCGCTGGTCTGGAAGTACACCGAATGCGGCGAAGGGTATTCGGGCGTGTCGATCGCCGAGGGAATGATTTTTACGGCCGGTGACTTCGGCGAAGTGGAAATGCTTCTGGCCTTGGATATGGACGGTCGCCTGCTGTGGAAAGCGCCCAACGGCGAGGCCTGGCGCCGTTCGAGTCCCGGTTCGCGGACCACACCCACCTACGATGACGGCACGCTGTATCACATGAACCCCCACGGCCGCCTGGGGGCCTACGAAGCCCGCTCGGGGAAGCAGCGCTGGGCCGTCGATCTAAACGACCGGTTCAAGGCACGCTACGGCATCTGGGGACTGGCGGAGAATGTGATCGTCGAGGGCGACAAGGTCCTCTGCATGCCAGGTGGCCCGAAAGGCCGTGTCGTTGCCCTCGACAAGCACACGGGAAAGACTATCTGGGTTAATACCGAGATCGAGCATTCGGCCGCTTATTGCTCGCCGGTGGTCGTCACGTATCGCGGATTGCGCCAGTTGATCACCATGACTCAGAAGTCGGTGGTCGGCGTCGACATCGAGACCGGCAAGCTCCTCTGGTCGGTTCCCTTCGTCCCCCGCTACCCGCAGAATGCCCTGACGCCCGCCTTCCAAAACGGCTATGTGTTTGTCGCCTGCGGTCACTCCTCGGGCGGGACCGTGCTGAAGATCGATCTAGACTCGCGTACGGCCAGAACGGTCTGGTATCGCAGAGATCTCGACAACTGCCACAGCGGTACAATCCTCTTCGATGGAAAGCTCTTTGGGTGCGGCTGCCGGCTGGGTGGCAAGCACTTCTACTGTGTCGACTTCCTCACCGGTCGGACCATCAAGCTCGACCGAACGCTCGGCAAGGTAGGCATCACCTGCGCCGAGGGGATGCTCTATTGCCTGAACCACCGGGGCACGATGTCCCTGCTGGCGATCACCCCCGACGGTTTCGACATCATCAGCCAATTCAGCCTGGGCAAACGGCCGGCCAACTCTTACCTCGCCCACCCCGTGGTCTGTGGCAGGCGTCTCTACCTCCGCCAAGGGCAGAACCTCTTCGTCTACGACATTCGTGCAAAGTGAGCGTCGATGCGGGCCGTTCTCCCCAACGGATTTCCTGGCTCTTCTGTTTTCTGGGTGCGAGTGCGTGTCGGCGGGTTTTGACTTTTCTTCAACACCAAATAGACAAGGCTTTTCTCATCGCGGAGCCGATGAGAAAAGCCTCTTGGACGAAGTGCTGCGCCGCGGGAGGGGGAGCGTGGGCGTTGAGTTGGGATGGTCGTTGGGGGAAGGCCGGTTGTGGTGTTCGTGTGGTTGCGCTGAGTGCGAATTGCCTCCCGAAGCGCGCAGCATTTTAGAGGCCGCGGCCCGGCTGGATTTAGGAGGCGGCC
>JAUWJC010000220.1 GCA_030607895.1 Pirellulales bacterium | reverse complement strand
GTTCCTGCACCCGTTGGGCTTTCTTTCTCTCCCAAAAGGCACTTTTCGGGTCTTTTTCGGTCCGGCAGAAAAAATTTTCGCCGGGCAGCTTTCGCCGTAAAGCCTTACGCTGCAACACTTTACCCCCCCCGTAAGTGGCACGGGGCGAGCAGAATTTTCGATCCTGCCTATTGACACGGCCGGATCGGACATGATATTTTCGATGTTGTGTTAGCAAGCATTTGTTGTTGAGGATCGAGGCCTCTGAACCAAAAAGCTCAACCCCTCGAAAAGTGCGGAGTTCGCACTTGAAAACGGAAGAGCCGAAACTAGAGTAATGGAGTGATTAAGTCCAATGCACACGGTTACCAAAGGAGAAAGACCCATGATCGAGTTGACTCGCAGCATGTCCCGCCGTGCGGCCGCCCTGATGGGGGCCATTGTCCTGATCGCCGCGATTGTCAGCCTCGGCCTGCCCGGTGCTGCGCAGGCCGGCCTGATAGCCTATTGGAACTTCGACGACAACGTCGACGACCAGTCGGGCCACGGCCACGACGGCACATGGATCGGAAACGAGGCATACGACAACAACGTGCCCACCGAGATCGGCTCGGGCAAGGCGCTGAGTCTGGACAATAGCTCTTGGATCACGATTCCGGCCGACCCCGAGCTGAACTCGTCTCCCTTCACGCGGGCCTACTGGGTCAACCAGAACGGAGCGCCCCAGGACGAGTGGTGCGATCGGGTCACGTCCCGCCAGGGTTTCACTTTCGAGACTGCGGTAAACAGCAATTCTGGCCTCAAATACTACCAGTCCTCTGGTGGTTGGCAGGACACCGGTCTCGACATCCTGCCAAATGACCAGTGGAAGCACGTGGCTTTTGCCTACGACGGCGCCGACATGCGCGTGTACCTGGACGGCGGGATCCCGTACATTGGGGATCTCGTCAGCAGCCCCACCGGCAAGATGGTCATCGGGGCTGTCTACTATGGTGGCGGAACGTTCGAGGGTCTGTTGGACGACATGGCGATGTGGGACGTGGCGCTCAGCGCAGGCCAAATCGCCTCCCTGGCCGACGGCAGCGCCGCTCCTTTGGACTGGGTGCCCGAGCCGGGCACATTCGTACTGGCGGCTATCGCACTGCTGGGCATGGTGTTGCTCGGCTGGCGGCGGCGCAAGCGGAAGTGATCTCAGATTTCACACTTCATGCACGAACAACAAAAGAAGTACCCGACTGCGTTTACCTTGGTGGAACTGCTGGTGGTGATCACCATCATCGGCATCTTGATAGCCCTGCTGTTGCCGGCCGTTCAGTCGGCTCGGGAGGCCGCCCGGCGGTTGCAGTGCACCAACCACCTCAAGCAGATCGGCCTGGCATTTCACAATCACCACAGTCAGTTTGGACACTTTCCAACGGGAGGTTGGGGATATCACTGGGTGGGTGATGCAGACCGGGGCCCCGGACGCCGACAACCCGGTGGTTGGTTCTACAACATTTTGCCATTCGTCGAGCAGGAAGCGATCTACCAGCTCGGTGCCGGCCTGGACGAGGCAGGCAAGTGGGCCGCCCATAAACAGCGTAACGAAACGCCCATAGCGCTGTTCAACTGCCCAACTCGCCGCCGCCCACAGACGTTCAGCCGCTCTTACTCGGCGTACAATGCCGACACTTCGCAGAAGGTAGCCCGGGCGGACTACGCGGCCAACGGCGGTCACGTGTACACGGTCCCCGATCCACCTCAAGGCCCCACCAGCCTTACCGACGGGGAGTCGGCCACCTGGGACGCCACATTCGCGGCGATCGGGGCTCAAGCCACCGGTGTAGTCTATGCGGCCAGCCAGGTCACGTTCGCCCAGATTCGAGACGGGACCAGCAACACGTACTTGGTCGGCGAGAAGGCGCTAAATCCCGACCACTACACCACGGGGGAGTGCTCCTGCGACAACGAAACCCTGTACATCGGCGAGAACGCGGACATCTGCCGATGGACCAGCGCCTTGCCGCGACAGGATCGGCCGGGCTACAGTGGTTATCTTCGCTTCGGCAGCGCGCACGCGGGTGGATGGAACGTCGCGCTGTGCGACGGCTCAGTCCGCACGGTCAGCTATACGATCGACCTGACCGTACACCGCAACCTGGGGAACCGCAAAGACGGCACGCCCATCGACGGCAGCGAATTCTGAGGTGTGTCAAGACCACTGCAACCCAAGAAAGATACTGGGTTCATGGCAACTCATCTTGGGAAGGTCCCGAGAGCCCTGAAAACCCGTGAACGGTTACCCCAAAAACTGGAGAATCATTATGCGTCTGAGAACGAAGCTGTCTGCTAAAGCCTTCTTTGTTGCTGCTATGATGGTCGCTGTCGGCGGCCAGTTGGCCGTGGCGGAGGTCGGCGTCGCCGAGCGTGATGGAGCGGTCACTATCGAGAACGGGCTGGTGAAGGTTATTTACGACCTTTCGGCGGGAACGTTCAGCGCCGTCGACAAAAGGGACGGTTCGGTCTGCATTACCGATGCTTTCTTCCAACTCGATGATCTCGCTTCCAACGAAGCGGGACTTCGGCACGCCTGGGAAGGTGTCCCGCTGGAGGACGAATTGGGCAACGGCATGGCGTTGATCGTTGCCTGTTCCAAGCCCGGACAGCCGAACCTGTTGTTGAAGATCGCTCTCGATAACGGTCAGGGGTATATTGTCCTGTCCGCCGGCATCGAGAACACCACCGATCGTGTGGTCCAACTCAAGCAGATCAGGCCGTTGGTTAGGGGGCGGATATTTGAAGGCTCCGACCTGAGCAAGGGTTTTAGTATGCTCGACGGTCACGGCGGCGGGCAACCCACGGCCGTTACCCACGACTATAATCTGCACAGCCGCAACAACCTTCTGGTCACATTTGGCGAACCCGGCGGCAAACGCTCGTTGGTAATCGGAGGGCTGACCTACCACGATTTCGAGAAATTCGCCGACGCTCGACAAGATTGGACAAGATGCGACGAACTTGAGAGACGCGGCGGCCGTGGTCAGTCGTTTTTGTGCTACCTCGACCTGCCCGAGAAAAAGACGGTTGGAAAGGGAGGCGTGCCTGCGCTCAGGCTGATTCAAGGCAACCCTTATAAGTTCGGGCACAATATCGCTCAGCATTTCGCCACGATCGCTTACGATAACAACGAGGTGGTTCTGGAAGCCACGGGGCTTGTGCCGGAGAGAGCCTACCAATTGGGCTTTTCGTGGTGGGATGAGAAGTCGAGCCGGGTAGAGTCGGTTTTGGTCGACGCAGGTCCGGGAACTCCGCAGCATGTGCTGCTTGAAAAGCAGCCGCTTCCAGCCGGCTCCAAGAAACAAGAACCGAAAGAAATTCTCCTTGCACTTCCGCCTCAGGCTTATCGCACCGGCCGAATGAGGATTATCTTCAGAAAGGAATCGGGGCCCAACGCAGTCCTCAGCGAAGTGTGGCTGTATGAACGTGTAGGATCGGCCGAGGCCATAATCGAAACCGCCGGCGATTTTGACAAGAAGCCCCCCATTAGTCTAAACATTCAACTCTCGGCCGTTGATGCGGTGGGCAAGCGGGTTGACCCCGGCGTGCGCTACCTGCCGGACGATCGGTTCTACGTCGACTTCACGACCGACAATCCCTTTGAGGCGCTCGAAAAATACGGCCTGAGCATTCGTGCTGCTCAAAAGATCAAGCTCAATGTTTACGACTTTCCCACGGTCTGCCTGTGGTACGCCGATTGCTACAACAAGCAGTCGGTCAAGAACAGCTCGCCGGGCGCCGTGGACGAGATGGACCACATCGTCAAGAGCGGTTTTCTGAAGTACTCGAAGGTTGCGGTGCGTCTGGTGCCGGACGACTACGAGGAGTGCAACCAGAACGGTTGGTGGGACGACGAGCACTGGCAACGCGTTCACGCATATAATACCAGCATGCCTTCAGTAGATCCTGCGGTGAAGCCTTACAAATACGTGTACAAGCCAGGCAAACAGGAGCCGGGGAGTTATAAGAAGCCTTACGAGACGACCGAGAAGTGGGGCAAGGCGGTCACTCAGCGCGGCGGCATTCCGCTGATTTATTTCCAGCCCGGCCACCGTTCGCAGGATTACGCCGAGGCGTTTCCCGGTCACATGCTCTTCAACCAGGTCAACGCTCCGGTGCTCGACGGAAGCGGCAAACCCAGAAGATACGGAGCAGTGTGGAATTGGAGTGCCTGGAGAAGCGGTAAGATTCGAAAGTACGGCTACGATTACACCGACCCGGGTTTCATCCGGCACATGCGCGAGGTTTATGCAAACCTCCGCTCCGGAGGTGTCAAGGGGCTGATGTTCGACTATCCTTCTCAAGGCTGGGTCAACGGCGGCATGGAAGACAAGTACGCCACGGCCGCCCGCGCATACCGCAACATCTTCCGGCTGGCCCATGAAGGTCTCGGCCCGGACTGCTACATCCATGAGCGAAATCTCGGGCGTGGCTCGGACGTCACCGTCGGTGTGGTGACCTCTCAGCGAATATGGACCGACTGCGAGCTTCTGAAGCCTGAGATGGTGGCGCGAGGCGGCCTGCGTTGGTACAAAGATCGCGTGATCTTCAATTACGACATGGACGGTAAGACCCTGCACAGGGCCGACCCGAACTGCGGCGACGGTCCATGGGACGGCAAGCCGCCAAAAACCGAATGCGACCCGAAGTCTCGCTATCGTATACAGGCGCTTTTGACCGTGTCTTACGTAGCCGGCTCTCGGCTGCTTCTGGCAAACAGTTTTGGACGGACGGCCAAGGAGCACCTGCACGATCTATCGCGCCTGTACCCGAGCCACACCGCACCGAGGAGTGCCCGACCGGTTGATGCTTTCATCGGCGGCAAATACCCGTGTGTTTACGATTTCAAGATCGACTCGCATTGGCATCAACTGGCTTTCTACAATTGGGAAGAGGAAGCCCGGACTATCGGCGTGGACCTGGCCGGTGATACGGCCTTCGGCGCATTGGGGCTTAATGCGAAAAAGGACTATTATGTATACGACTTTTGGAACGACCGGCTGGTCGGAAAGTTTTCGGGCGGCGGACGGCTGGAGCAGGATCTGCGGCCGGGCGAGGCTCGGATGATGTCGGTTCGTGAAGTGCTGGATCGTCCACAGTTCATTTCCACCAACCGGCACATCATGCAGGGCTATCTGGACATGGTCGGAATCCCCAAGTGGGACGCGGCACAACTGTCGCTGACCGGCACCTCCAAGGTGGTCGGCGGTGAAACCTACAAGGTCATCCTCGCCACCAACGGTTACCGTCCAGTGAGTTCCACGGCCGTGTCGGCCGAATCCAAGGTGGAACTACTGCCAGGCAATGATCGTCTGGCCAGGTTGAGTATTGATATGCCCGAAAACGCCACGGTGAAGTGGACCGTGACGTTCGGGAAGCCGACATTGCCACGCTCCTGAAGAGTAATGGTATAGAATGAGACACAGGGATCGCGTACTAACGGCGCTGGATCACGAAGAGCCTGACCGATGCCCCATGCAGATCAGCTTTACGCCCGAGTTTGCCGCTCGGCTGCGGGAGCACATGCATGTGGAAGAGATGGTCGCCCATAATCTGCACGGTGCCGGGAATAGCCATCAGTTGGAAATGGCTCTGGATGCGGACATGCTGTTGACCTCCGTGGGCTGGGCAAACTGCTATTACCAGGAGGAAGGCCCTTATACCGACGAATGGGGTATCGGCTGGCGGCCGGTCGAGTACCGGACGAAATTCGGCAACGGCCGTTATACCGAAGTCGTCGGGCATCCGCTGAGCGACGACGCGGCTATTGAAACCTACCGGCCGCCCGACCCGAACCGACCGGAACTGTATGCCCAAGCCCAAAGGCTTCTGGCCCGGCACGGGGAGGAATACTACATCGTCGGGGTTACGGTGACCACGATCTTCGAGACGGCCTGGGCGTTGCGGGGAATGTCGCAATTGATGATGGACTTCGCGCTCGATCCCGACTTGGCCGACCGAATTCTCGACATCCCGTACCAATACCACCTGGCGGCAGCCGGACGGCTGGCGGAAATGGGGGTCGATATGATCTGGCTCGGCGACGACGTCGGTTCCCAGAACGGCATGATGATCTCGCCCGGCCACTGGCGCGCGCTGCTCAAGCCGCGGATGGCCCGGCTTATCGCCGCGCTGAAGGCAATCAACCCCGCGCTGATGATCGCCTACCATTCCGACGGCGACATTTCCGCAATCATTCCGGAGCTGATCGACATCGGCGTCGATGTACTCAATCCGATCCAACCGGCCTGCATGGATCTTGTCGGACTGAAGCGGGAGTACGGTAACCGGCTCTGCTTCTGGGGCTCGCTGGATGAGCAACACACCTTGCCTTTTGGCCGGCCACGGGACGTGCGTCGCGAGGTCCTCACCCGCCTGAAAACGCTGGGCCAAAGCGGCGGCCTGATCGCCGGCCCGACCCACCACGTGCAGTTGGATACCCCCATGGAGAATTTTTGGGCCATGGTCCAAACGATTACCGGCACGCCGTATGCCTCGTTGTACCAGCGCATTCTGGACCCAATACGAAGCGCTACGTGAGGGTCCGGCGGTTGACAGTACAAGCCATGGGAAGTTCCGGGGACAGTATACTTAATTATTTCATCCGGGTTTCTTCGGGCCGGGTTTCTGGCGTCTTAGGACGGGGACACATGGGGTCAGGCCGTCGTTTGACGTTAGACCGAGATTCGGGGGACACCATACACATTTTCGGGGTGACCGAGATTCGGGGGACACCATACACATTTTCGGGGTGTGCGGTGACCCCATGCTGGTTTTGGCCGTGGCTCGAACTCGTGGCCGTGGCTCGAACTCGTGGCGGCGGCCGAATTCCCAGGGGCCAGGGGCAAGGTCATACGTCACGCGGCACGCGGATGGCCAATTCTGGGGCTTGACAACCGGGCGGCGGTTTGGTACATTCGTTCACTATGCCGTGTTATGCCGTGACGCGGCGTTGGTCTTTCCCAATTTGAAGACCTCTTGCGTCCTGGCCT
>JAUWJC010000128.1 GCA_030607895.1 Pirellulales bacterium | reverse complement strand
GCCGACTTGATCGACTACCTCGAACCGGCCGGCCGGCGGGTATTCGGCATGATGATGACCACCTATCACGAACTGCTCGGGCAGGTACGGCGGCAGGCCGAAAAAGGGACCCGGTTTAATTTGCCGGAGCGGCCCGGAGGGTGCTTCGCACAAATTAAACCTGGTCCCTTTTTCGGCCCGGGTGGCCGTTGTTGGTGGTGGATTGGCCGGCATGGCCGCGGCCGGGGTTTTGTGCCGGCGCGGGTTGAAGGTGGAGTTGTTCGAAGCCAGACGCCGATTGGGAGGTCGGGCCGGCTCGTTTCGCGACCCGCAAACCGGCCGGTGGGTCGATAATTGCCAGCACTTGGCCATGGGTTGCTGCACGAACCTGGCCGATTTCTTCCGCCGCACGGGCGTGGCCGATTGTTTCGCGGGCCATCGGCGGCTGCACTTTTTTGGTCCCGACGGGGCCCGGCACGATTTCTCCGCCACCCGGGGCCTACCCGCACCGTTGCACCTGCTACCCGGCCTGATGCGGCTCGGCTATCTGACGTTTCGCCAGCGCCTGTCCATCGTCCGCGCCATGGGCCGGCTCGCCCGACTTTCACTCGCGGAAGATGCCATCACCGAAGATGGGGACCGGCAAACCATCGGCCGGTGGCTCCGGGAGAATGGTCAATCGGATGGGGCGATCGAGCGGTTCTGGTCGGTTGTGTTGGTCAGTGCATTAGGCGAGACGCTCGACCGGGTGTCGCTGGGGGCCGCGCGAAAGGTATTTGTCGACGGATTCCTTGCCTCCACCCGGGCGTACCAACTGATCGTGCCGCGACTGCCGCTTGCCGAGATATTCGATCGGCGCGTGGGGGCATGGCTCGGGGAGCACGGCGTGCGGGTGCATTTGGGTGTGCGAATCAAGCGGATCGACGGCAGCGAAAGGCGTATTGACGGCTTTCTGTCGGCCGACGGCCAACGGCGCGATTTCGACCATCTGATTGTGGCCGTGCCGTGGGGGCAGGTCCGATCGATCCTGTCGCGGGCCGTGCTGGCCGCATTGCCCGGCCTGTGCGGGGCAGAAGAAATCGAAGCGGCCCCGATAACCGCCGTACACCTTTGGTTCGATCGGCCGATCACTTCCCTGCCGCACGCCATCCTGGTGGGCCGATTGGGCCAATGGATTTTCAACCACGAGCCCCATCGCTACCAGGTCGTCATCAGCGCGTCGCACAAGTTGACTGATCGTGACCGGGAAGAGGTGGTCGCCCAGGTTGTCGGGGAACTTGGGGAGATTTGGCCGGCGGCCCGGCAGGCAGACTTGCTCCGCCACCGCGTCGTTACGGAACCACGGGCCGTCTTTTCGGTGCGGCCGGGTGTCGAGCGGCTTCGCCCTGGGCAGCAAACGCCCATCCCAAACCTCGTGCTCGCCGGCGATTGGACGGCAACTGGCTGGCCGGCAACCATGGAAGGGGCCGTCCGCAGCGGATACCTGGCCGCCGAAGCAGTTCTGAAGGCCGCCGGAAAGCCCGACCGCGTGCTGGTCGACGACCTGCCGCCAAGCTGGCTGGCCCGATGGCTGCTATAAAGCCGCGACCGGTGGTCGCGGTTCTTCGAACTGCCAGTTTATCCAGTGAACCGCAACCACTGGTCGCGGCTTTACAGCTTTCTTCGCAACCCGCGGTGAGGACACCGCGGCTCGGATAGCCTACTCTCAACTCTCAACTCTCAACTCTCAACTACCCGTATCCGCCCATGCCGAAAAACAGACGCTTCTTCAGAAAACGGTAGACCCAGTAGTCCTCGGGTATTTCTTCACCGGGCAGGTGGTGGCTGGTGCGCGGCTCGGCGGCATCCAATTCGGCCAAGGCGTCGCGGCCGCTGTAGTCGCCGGCCGACATGCCGCGGATGTACTCGGCCAACTCCTGCGGATACTCCAGGATCACGCAGCCCTTGGTCCGCCGGTTGACGAACTCCTGGAAACCACGCAAGAACCGGCTCCGGTCGATCGTCCCGCCCAGGTCGCCGCCATTATCACGAATTGTCTCGCAGGCAAACGAGATGGGCGGGCAAGGCTCGATGCTTCCCCGCGGTCCGATGTGAAATCCCAGCCCCAAGGCGGCCGGACAAACCGCCTCGCCCGCAGCGTTCCAATAGGTGTCGATCAGGATGATCGGGTGTTTGCGCCGCAACTGTAGCAGCCGCTTGCGAAGATCAAGCATCTGCTGCCGGTCGATGCAGTACCGGGGCGACGGATCGGCTCCCACCGGCCGGTAAACGTAGTACCACAGGTACATCGCCCCGCGATCGATGAAGTACCGCACGTACTCGTCGGCGACCACTTCGTCGATGTTGCTGCTTGTGACGGTAGTGGCCACGCCGAAGAGGATTTTCCGGCGTCGGAGCCGGTCGAGTCCGGCGGTGGCCGCCTCGAACACACCCGGGCCGCGCCGGTCGTCGTTCTGCTGCTGCCACCCGTCGATGCTCACCAGCGGCGTGACGTTTCCAGCCGTGCGGACCCGGTCGGCGTTCTCTTCGTCGAAGAACATGCCGTTGGTGATGATTTGGAAGTAGCAGTCGGGGTGTCGCCGGATGACGTTCCACAGGGCCGGGTACATCATCGGCTCGCCACCCAAGAGCGTGTAGAAGCAGGCCTTTCGGCGTTTGCCGGCGTCGATCAGTGCGTCGACGTCGTCTTCCGAAAGGCTGTGGATCGGGCCCTTGCTTTCGATCCAGCATCCCCGGCAGCGGAGGTTACAGGCGTTGGTCAAGGCGAGGAATAGAAACGGCGGGAACAATTCACCCCGGCGCACCCTCCGCTTGTATGCCCTCACCGCCCGGCCCCCCTTGCGTACCCACAGATAGCCCGCCTTCCACGCCAGCCGGGGCGAAAGCTCGGTAGCCAGTCGATAAGCAAGCCGAAAGAGCATGGTCTGTACGGGTTATCAGTTGTCAGTTATCAGTTGTCAGTTGTCAGCTATCAGGGTTTGGCAACAACGGCTCTTGCGAGCCTCCGGACTGACTACTGAGCAGACGCATAAATTGTTCGTAGTGACCCGATTCATCGGGTCGGACACTGCCAAGAGCCGAAAAACCGCATGAATGCGGTCACTACGAGCAGGCCCACACTAATTCATGCGTCTGCTCTACTGATAACTGATAACTGATAACTGACTATTTCACCCCCAAAGCGCAATCCTTGACCTCGTGGAGTATACTATTCTAGCAGAATACTCGCCCTTCTTGCAGAACACTCCCACCGCATGACCGACCCCGACCGACTCCGCCGCGCATACGAAACGGCCCTTGGCGATCTGCTCGCCGAGCGAGTGCCGGCAGGGCATTGGGTGGGCGAGTTGTCCGACTCGGCCCTTTCCACGGCAACCGCCTCGAGCGCGCTGGCCGTGGTTCTGAGGCATTGCGAGGCCGACGACCCATGCCACAAGAAGCTCCGTCCGTTGATCGATCGGGGCCTGCTCTGGCTCCAGCGGAACCAAAACGACGACGGCGGCTGGGGCGATACCGACAAGAACCTATCGAACATCTCGACCACCATGCTGGTCCGCGCGGCAGTGCATCTGGCCGGCGTGGCCGAGCCCCAAAAAGGGCCCCGTTTTAATTTTTGGCAGCACCCCACCGGCCGGTGCCGGCAAATTAAACAGGGGCCCTTTTGGGGTCGGGCCGGGCGGTACATCGACCGTCAAGGCGGCATTGCCGGGTTGCGGCGCCGCTACGGCAAGGACAAGACGTTCGCCGTACCCATTCTGACCAACTGCGCGTTGGCCGGTCTGGTGCCGTGGCGCGATGTGTCGCCCTTGCCGTTCGAGTTGGCCTGCGTGCCGCACGCCTTGTTGGGGCTGTTGCGGCTGCCGGTCGTCAGCTACGCAATTCCCGCACTGGTGGCCATCGGCCAGGCACGGTACTTCCACCAAAAGCCGATCAACCCAATTGCCCGACTGGTCCGCCGGGCGGCGGTTGTCAGGAGTCTGCGAGTTTTACAAGACATGCAGCCGGCCAGCGGTGGTTTTCTCGAAGCAACGCCGCTTACCAGCTTCGTGGTGATGAGCCTGGCCGACACCGGCCGAGTGGACCACGAGATGGTGCGACGGGGGGTCGAGTTCTTGGTCGGATCGGTCCGCGATAATGGTTCCTGGCCAATCGACACGAACCTGGCCACTTGGACGACGACCTTGTCGATAGGCGCGCTGGCTGCTTCAGGCGAGGAGGTGGGCCGCTTGGGGTGTTTGGACTGGCTGCTCTCATGCCAGCATCAGCAGGAGCACCCGCTGAGCCGGGCGGCACCGGGCGGTTGGGGGTGGACCGACCTGAGCGGCGCGGTGCCCGACGCCGACGACACACCCGGCGCGCTACTGGCACTGGCCGCGTTGCGGAAGTCGGCATCGGCGGAGGACATCGAGCGGATCGACTCCGCGACGGCCGCCGGCGTGCGTTGGTTGCTCGACTTGCAGAACGCCGACGGCGGCTGGCCCACCTTCTGCCGCGGCTGGGGCGCGCTGCCGTTTGACCGCAGCGCGGCCGACCTGACCGCCCACGCGATTCGGGCGCTTCACGCATGGCGGGGTCAGAACGACGAGGGCCGAATCGGTGTTGCGATCGATCGGGGCTTCGCCTTTCTGGCCCGGCAACAACGGGCCGACGGCAGTTGGCTGCCGCTTTGGTTCGGCAACCAGCATCAACCCGACGAGGAGAATCCCGTTTACGGCACGTCCCGCGTTCTGTTGGCGTATCGCGATTTGGGGCGTCTGGCAACCGAGCCTGCCCGACGCGGACTGGCCTGGCTGGCCGAGCATCAGAACGCGGACGGCGGCTGGGGGAGTGTCGAGGAGACGGCCCTGGCCGTCGAGGCGGTGCTTTCTTGCCGGCCGGAGGCATCGCCGCAAGTGGTTATCCACCAAGGACTTAGCTGGTTGATCCGTGCGGTCGAGGCGGGCCGGCATCGCGAGCCGACGCCAATTGGTTTCTACTTCGCCAAACTGTGGTATTATGAAAGGCTGTACCCGCTGATTTTCACGGTCTCCGCCTTGGGCCAGGCGGTCCGTTTGGAACAAGACAAACAATAGACACGCCGCTTGCGGCTTCGCAACCTACGCGACCACTGGTCGCGGCTTTACAATAAAATAGCACCCTTGAAACAAGACTCGACCTCACAAGACTCACCGGCCGGGCCCTCGCGGTTGTCCCACGCGATGGGCGAGAATCGCATCAAGCGAGCGCCCGAGGAGCGGGCGGTCCGCCAGCAGATTCGCGACGGGGCGATTCGCCTGGCATCGCGTCTGGACAAGTCCGAGCCGCTGGACCGGGTGGAAATCGAGAGGCACGCCCGGTCGATACTGGCCGAACTCGACCAGCCGGAAACTTACCTCGGCTGGGCAATGGTGGCCGTCGGGTCGGCATTTTGGCGCGACCAGGTAGCGCGCATACCATATCATCGCCGATTGCTCTTGCTGCCGCACTGCCTGAGAAACGCCGAGAAGTGCCCGGCGGAATACAACGAGTTGGGCCTGATCTGCCAGGACTGCGGCGCGTGCGAGTTGAGCGAGCTTCGCGCGTACGCCCAGCAGAAGGGCTACCGGGTGCTGATTGCCGAGGGTTCGCCCATCGTAATGCAAATCATCATCGAGGGTCACGCCGACTCGCTGTTGGGTGTTTCCTGCCTGAACGTGCTGGAGAAGTCGCTGGAGAAGATCATTGCGGCGGGAATCCCCTCGATGGCCGTGCCGCTGTTGGCCGCCACCTGCCGCAACAGCCGGACCGACCTGGACTGGGTACGCGAGATGATCGACACGCCGTACCTCCCGGCACCCGTGCAAACCCGAACGCACATGCACCTGTTGCGCTGCGCGGCCCGGATGTTCGACCCCGAGGAACTCGATCGGTTGGTTCCCCGATCGCGTGGTGGGCCGTCGATTGCCGAGGGCAACGGACAGGGGTTGGCGTCAATCGAGCCGATAGCCTCGACCGAAGCGCTGGCTCACGACTTCCTCGCCCGGGGCGGCAAGCACGCGCGTCCGTTTGTGACCTTGGCCGCCTACGACGCCATGACCGGCGGCAGCGGCACCCGCGCCGACGGTGCCCGGCACGTTACCCGACTGCCGGATGCCGTCAAACGGGTGGCCTTGGCCATCGAGGTCTTCCACAAGGCGTCGCTGGTGCATGACGACATCGAGGACGACGATCTTTTCCGCTACGGGCAGCCCACGCTTCATCGTGAGTACGGCACGTCGACGGCAATCAACGTGGGCGATTACCTGATTGGGTTGGGGTATCGGCTGGTTGCCGGGCAGCAAGAGGACCTTGGTGCCAACGTGGTGGCCGACATCCTCGCGCGACTTGCCGAAGCACATACAAAACTGTGCGAAGGGCAGGGGGCCGAACTGGCGTGGCGCGATGCTACCGACAAGAGCCTCACGCCGCTTGACGCCCTGAAGATCTACGCCTTGAAGACGGCCCCGGCGTTCGAGGCCGCACTGTACGCCGGGCTTCGACTGGTCGGACCGGCCGAAAAGTACCATCGGCCGACCGCCCAATACACCCGACATCTGGGAGTCGCTTTCCAGATTCTTAACGATCTGGACGACTGGCAATCGAGCCGGACAAACAAGCGGATCGACGGCACCGATGTTCTGGGCCGGCGGCCGACGCTGCTCTGGGCCCTGGCAATCGCGAACCTGGACGCCGACGGCCGGCGCCAACTCCAGACGCTTGCCGGGAAAAAGGGACCAGGTTTAATTTGCCGGGACGGCCCAAAGGGTGCTTCGCAAAAATTAAACCTGGTCCCTTTTTCCTCGGCCACCATCCGGGAAGTCCGCCGGCTGTACCAACGCGGCGGCGTTTATCAAGAGGCCGCCGAGTTGGTCGCCAAGCATCATCAACGCGCCCGAGAAGTCGCCGACCGCATCCAACCGGCCGAACTGAAACACCTGCTACACTACCTGGCCGACAGCATGTTGCAGCGGTGAAGTAGTGGTCAGTGGTTAGTGGCCAGTGGTCAGTTGAAAGCTGATAGCTGATAGCTGATAGCTGAAAGCTGAAAGCTCTTTCGTGCCATACCTGGAAAACCTAACCCGTCGTTTGGCTGCCGGGGCAACGAAGCTTCCGGAAGAGACGCGGCGGCTGCATGGGACGTATCTGGCCGACGCGCAAGGGGACGGCGGCGGCTTTGCCGGCCGGAAGGGCTCGGCCGATCCGTACTACACGGGCTTTGGCTTGGGTGGGCTGGCATTGCTGGGCCGGCTTGACAATGGGGCGGCAGATCGGGCCGCCCGATTCCTCGCCGAGCGGCTTGAAACGGAATTGTCCGGCATCGACTGCATCTCGCTCGTGTTCGGCACGGTGCTTTTGGAAACGGTGCTTTTGGAAACGGTGGCCGGGATCGATGTTTTCCGCCAGACCGGCCGCGACCGGGGCGAACTGGTCGTCCGCACGCTCGGGCCGCTCGGCCGCGATGACGGCGGCCATGCCAAGACGAGTCGTGCCGCTGGAAGCAGCACCTATCACACCTTTCTGGCCGCTGTGTGCAAGCAGCTTGTCGGCGTGCCTTTGGAACAGACCGAGCGGACGGTCGAGTTGATCCGCTCGCGACGCCGCGACGACGGCGGGTTTGTCGAAGTGAGCCAGGCCTCGCAAAGCGGCACGAATCCGACCGCCGCCGCGGTGGGCCTCCTGCAAATACTCGACGTACCGGGCCCAGCCATCCGGCAGGACGCCGCACGGTTCCTTATTGGAATGCAGAACGCCGAGGGCGGGTTTCGGGCGAATGGGCGGATTCCACTGGCCGACCTGTTGAGCACCTTCACCAGCCTGGTTACGCTGGCCGATCTGGACCGGCTGGACGCGATCGACCTTAACGCTGCACGGCGGTATATTTGCAGCCTCGGGAATCCCACCGGCGGCTTCCGCGGCGGGGCGTGGGATGACGCGGTCGACGTGGAATATACCTTTTACGGGCTGGCGGCACTCGCGCTTCTGGCCTGAACGCCGCTTGCGGCTTCGCACAAGTTACGCCGCTTGCGGCTTCGCAAATCGGCCAACCGGTACACGTTGCGAAGCCGCAAGCGGCCTTCCGCCCTTCCGCCTTCCGCTTCATTCTGCTAGCCTATTTGGCATGAGCGGGCTGCTGGTGGAAAACGTCGAAAAGGAGTTCCTCACGCGGGACGAACCGCTGGTGCTGCTTCGGGGAGTGTCGCTCGAATTGTAGGCCGGCGAGAATCTTGCCGTGGTCGGTCCCAGCGGGTCGGGCAAGAGTACGCTTCTGAATATCATCGGCCCGCTGGAGCCGCCCACCGCCGGCCGGGTTGTGCTCGACGGGCAGGACCCGGCCGAACTGGACGAACCCCACCTGGCCTCCTTCCGCAGCCGACAGATCGGGTTTGTCTTCCAGGACCATCATCTGCTACCCCAGTGTACCGTTCTGGAAAACGTGCTGGTCCCAACCATCGCAACCGGACCAACAACACCCGAAAGCATCGAGCGCGGCCGAATGCTCATCGATCGGGTGGGACTCGGCAACCGGCTCGAACACCGGCCGGCCGAACTCTCCGGCGGCCAGCGGCAGCGGGTTGCCTTGGCCCGGGCGCTGGTAAACCGGCCGACGCTCCTCTTGGCCGACGAACCGACCGGAAACGTCGATCTGACAACCGCCACGCGGATCGGGCAACTGCTATTGGAGTTGCAGGAGCAAGAACGGATGATGCTGATCGTCGTCACCCACAGCCTCCGCCTGGCCGCGCTGATGAGTCGGCAGTTCGAGTTGGACGAAGGACGTTTCAAAAAGCTGAAAGCTGAAAGCTGAAAGCTGAAAGCGGAAATACGAACGGTGGAGACAATGGGCCAATGACTCGCTACGCGGCCAAGCTGATGTTTCAGTATCGAGTAATGGTCGACGGCAGTTCGGGTAGACGGCGGGTTTGCGAGGAGCAAATCGTTCAGGTCGAGGCCCGATCCGCCAGAAGGGCCCTGAACGCCGCAAAACGCAAAGCTCGAGCCAAGCAGAACGTCTACTACAACGACCACGGCCATAAGGTCCATTTCGAGTTCATCGGCGTGATGGAGCTACTCTGCCTGGAGCCATGCGACAAAAACGAAGTCTGGTACGAGATCACCGAACGCATTCTACCCAAGGAACGCAAAAGCCGCTGGATCCCGCCCGAAGACGAACTCGAAGCCATCTGGAACGAACGCTAAGTCGTTGTAAAAGAATAACTTGACCGAATCGGCAACTGGGTGGCACGTCCCTGAGCGCAGCGAAGGGCGTGTTTTTCCGGCCCCCACGCCCTTCGCTGCGCTCAGGGACGTGCCACCCAATT
>JAUWJC010000405.1 GCA_030607895.1 Pirellulales bacterium | reverse complement strand
CGGGGCGGAACACGCCGTGCTGCACCTGCTCTACGCCCGATTCTGGCACAAGGTGCTTTTTGATCGGGGATATGTGACCACGCCCGAGCCGTTCCAAAAACTCGTCAATCAGGGCATGATCCTAGGCGAGATGGAGTTTACCGGCTATCGAGACTCGGCCGGTGGTTGGGTCAGCGCCTCCAACGTGCGGGTCGATATTGACGGCGGGCAAATACACAAGGTCACGGGCGAGTCGGTCACGGCCGTCAAGGGCGAGCCCGAGGAAGTCGAAAAACAAGGCGACGTTTTCGTGCTCACCGCCGACACGAGCGTGAAGGTCGATAGCCGGGCGTACAAGATGTCGAAAAGCCGCGGCAACGTGGTCAATCCCGACGAAGTGGTGGCCGACCATGGGGCCGATTCGCTCAGGCTTTACGAGATGTTCATGGGCCCCTTGGAAGCCGTCAAACCGTGGAGCATGGACGGCGTCAGCGGCGTGCGGGGTTTCTTGGATCGCGTATGGCGGATGATCGTCGACGAGCGGGCGGAAACGCTTGGGCTGGGCGCGGCGGTCGAGGACATCCAGCCCGACACCGAGCAGAACCGTATGTTGCACAAGACGATCAAGGCGGTGACCGAGGACCTCGACCAGATGGCGTTCAATACGGCCATCGCCCGGATGATGGAGTTTACCAACTTCTTCCTCAAGCAGGACCCGCGCCCTCGGTCGGCCATGGAGCGGCTGGTGTTGTTAGTATCGCCGTTTGCACCGCACGTGGCCGAGGAGTTGTGGCAGGTGTTGGGACACCAGAGGGCGCTGGCCCACGAGCCCTGGCCCGAGTTCGACGAATCGGCGATCAAGGAAGATACGATCGAAGTGCCGGTGCAGATCAACGGGAAGCTACGCGGGCGCATCCGCGTGGCGGCCGACGCCGATCGCGACACGCTGGAGGCCGCCGCCCTGGCCGATCCGCGAATTGCCCAGCGGCTGGAAGACAAGACAATCGTCAAGAAGATCGTCGTGCCGGGCAGGATGGTGAATTTCGTGGTCAAATGAGATTTTTCCAAGGGAGGTCCTATTATGTGCGATTCGTCAATCAATCGGCGGGAATTCGTCAGCTTGAGCACGACGGGTGTTGCGGGCGCGGTGTTGGCTTCCGGTCACTGGCTGTGCGGCGCCGAGCAGTCTGACGACTGGAACCCAGACCGGCCACCGGTGGTCACCGGCCGGAAGCTGGTCGTCCAGCCGGTTCTAATGCACACCACGTACAGTCGCAAGGAGGCCGCTTCATGGCGATCCTGGGGAAAGATAAACACGCCCGAAGCCGCCGCCGAGGAGCGCCAAAGGATTGGCAAGGAATTGGCCGCGTTGGCCGGCAGTGTGGGTTTCCCATTGGAGCTGCGCCCGCTGGTGACGATCACCTCCGTTGCCGAGGCGCGGAAGCTACACGGCATCGACTACGATGCGATCTTGCTGTACCCTGCCACGGGATCGGCCAACATGCTGCGTGGTTGCTTTCCAACCGACAAGTCGAAGGACGTGCTGATCTTCGCCCGGCACGAGTCGGGCCCAACGTACTACTGGTACGAAGCCATCGGTACCCGCGTGCTTGCCAAGGGCACGCCCGAGGAGTTGGCCCAAAACACGGCCGACAATCATGGGCCACCCAGTGTCCACGATGTGGTTATCGACGATTACGGTGAACTTCGCTGGCGGCTGCGGGCCCTTTATGCGCTGAAGAACTTCATCGGTCAGCGGATCGTCGCCTTGGGCGGTGCCGGCGGCAAGTACGATGGGCAAGCCCCCGAGGTCGCCCGGAAGCGATACCAGCTTAACATCATCGACGTTACGTACGAAGAACTGGCCGCCCGGCTGAAGCAGTGCCGGGCCGACGCGGCCTTGACGGCCAAGGCCGAGAAGTGGACCGACCGCTACCTGGCACTGCCCGGCACCACGATGGAGACCAAGCGGCAGTTCGTCGTCAAGGCCTTCCTGCTGTACGCGATTTTCAAAGCCTGGATGCGCGAGCACCAGGCGCCGGCATTCACTATCCAGAGTTGCATGGGCACGGTCATCCCCATGTCCCAGACCACCGCCTGCATGCCACTAAGCTGGCTCAACGACGAGGGGCTCTTGGCCTTCTGCGAATCGGACTTTGTGATCATTCCACCGGGCATTTTTCTGCACTACGTTGTCGGCAAGCCGGTTTTCCTGCACAACTCGACCTTCCCGCACCGGGCGATGGTGACCTGCGCCCACTGCACCGCCCCGCGACGCATGGACGGCAAGAAGTACGAACTGGCCCGGATCATGACCCATTACGAATCCGACTACGGCGCCGCCCCGAAGGTCAATATGCCCGTCGGACAGGAGGTCACGTTCATCGACCCCGAGTTCAGCAGCGGCCGCTGGGTGGGTATCAAAGGGATCATCAAGGCCAACCCGTTTCACGAAATCTGCCGCACGCAGCAGGACGTGGAAATACAGGGAGACTGGAAGCGGCTGCTGGCCGAAGCCCGCGATTCCCACTGGATGATGGCCTACGGTAACCACCTCGAGACGATTGCCTACGCCGCCGGCAAGATCGGCCTGAATTGGGTTGATATCTCCACCGGCTAGCCGGCCTGGATCGTCGACCGCGTCAACAAGCATTTGAGATCACATTCGACCGGCGGTTAGCCTGCCGGGCGGCTGTCTCAACGGCTTGGCGTTTCTGTCGTTCCCCCCAATCAGGCAGGCCGAAAAAGGGACCAGGTTTAATTTGCCGGAACGGCCCGAAGGGTGCTTCGCACAAATTAAACCTGGTCCCTTTTTCGGTCGTGCCGCTGGGAACCCGCTTGTCAAGAGCCGGGCAAACGGGTAGATTAACTGGTTTCGATTCGTCAAGGAAGCAGTCATGGTTGCTCAACGGCCCGATCAGCAGAGGATCGTGATTACCGGCGTTGGCTTGACCGCGCCGAACGGTGACTCCCTGCCCGAGTTCCGCGAGAACCTGCTGGCCGGCCGCGGCGGAGTCGTCCCGTACGAAACACGCTACTTAGGTTCCACCGTGGCCGGAGTGTGCAATTTCGACGAACTCCGCCATCAGCGCCGCAAGGAGGTCCGTCGGGGTACCAGGGCGGGCAGTATTGGCGTTTACTGCGCGCACGAAGCTATCGCCGACGCCGGACTCGATTGGCCAAACGTCGATAAGTCGACCGTCGGTATCTACATCGGAGTGACCGAGCACGGGAACGTCGAGACGGAAAACGAGATATTTCTGATAAAGGGGTACGACTACGACACGCAGTACTGGTCGCATCACCACAACCCGCGCACCGTGGCCAATAACCCGGCCGGCGAAATCTCGTTGAACCTGGGCATTACCGGGCCGCACTACACGCTTGGGGCCGCCTGTGCCGCCGGCAATGCGGGCATTATCCAGGGTGTGCAGATGCTGCGGTTGGGTGAGTGCGACCTGGCCGTCTGCGGAGGCGTTTCGGAGAGCATTCACACTTTTGGTATTTTCGCCAGCTTCAACAGCCAAGGCGCGTTGGCCCGGCACGAAGATCCCGCAAAGGCCTCCCGGCCGTTCGATCGGGATCGCACAGGCATTGTGGTGGCCGAGGGCGGTTGCCTCTACATTCTGGAGCGGTTTGACGAAGCCCGGGCTCGCGGCGCGAAAATCTATGGTGAGATAGTCGGCTACGCGATGAACAGCGACGCTCACGACTTCGTCGTCCCGTATCCCGAACGGCAGGCAGAGTGCATCCGACTGGCGCTTGGCCGCGCGGAGCTTAATCCGGATGAAATCGACATTGTCAGCACACATGCCACGGGCACGGCGACCGGCGACGTTCAGGAAAGCCGGGCGCTGCGGGAAGTATGGCCCGAGCGCGGCAACACGCTGTTTAATAACACGAAGAGCTTCATCGGCCATGCGATGGGTGCGGCCGGGGCACTCGAGATTGCCGGCAATTTGCCCGCCTTCTCCGACCGTGTTTGCCACGCCACGATAAACCTCGACCACGTCGATCCGGAGTGCGAAGTTCCCGGTCTGGTGGCCAACCAACCGCGCTCCAGCGACAAGGTGAACCACATCTTGAACAACTCTTTCGGCATGCTGGGCATCAACTCGGTAGTCATTGTAGGAATTATTTAGCAGCGACGGAGAACGTAACATGACCAGCGAGGAAATCAGACAATCAATTGTCGACATCCTTTCCGATATTACGCCCGACGATGACCTGAGCCAGTTGAAGGAAGACGTCGCCTTTGCCGACCAGCTCGACCTGGACAGCATGGATTTTCTGGACATCATTATGGAATTGCGGAAACGATACCGCATCCAGATACCCGAAGAGGATTATCCAAAGCTGGCCAGCATGAAGAGCACGGTGGAATATCTCGAACCGGTGATGAAGGATATCAAGAGGTGAAAGTTGAAAGTTGAAAGTTGAGAGTTGAGAGT
>JAUWJC010000109.1 GCA_030607895.1 Pirellulales bacterium | reverse complement strand
TTTCGGACGGCGAATACCGAGCACCGTGGAAAAAGGGGACAGGCACCTCGCGGCTACGGTTTTTCCCGCACTTCCAGCCGATATCTGCACCGAGTTTTCAACATCCCAGTGCCAGTCCCCATTTTCCACTGACCGCTTTCAGTTTGAGTATCAACTATCAACTATCAACTACTCACTATCAACTACCCACTACCACTACGCGATGCCCAGCTTTCGCTTACGGCGGTCAGTGCCACGCGGTCTTCGAGGTTGGGGCGGAGGATCGTCAGCAGTAGAAGCGGCAGGTACCAGGCCATGTAGATTCCGCCGTGCTGGGTATGCCAGAATTGGGTGCCCAGCATCACGGCGGCCGAGCAACTCAGCAACGTGCCGAGGTTCTTCTGCGCCGGCCACAGTGCCAGGCTGCCGCACAGTGCTACGAAGGCCGCCAGGGCGGGAATCCGATAGGCCGGCTCGTGAAATTGCCAGAAGCCGACGACGTTGTCTACCGAGAGGCTCGACCAGCCGAACATCTGTCGCAATTGGGCCAGGAACACGGTGAAGTTGCTCGATGTGAACGCCAGCGAGGCAATCAATACACCCATCGCGCCGGCAACTCCCGCGAGGAATCGAAACAGTCCCCGCCTCCAATAGAAGCCGCACCACAAGGGCAGCAGGAACAGGGGATAATAGATTACGGCGGCGGCCAGGCCGATGAAGATCCCGGCCACCGCCGGCCGGCGGGAAGCCTCGCCCGCCCAAACCAGCGCCGCGGCCGGGTTTACGTGATCTACCCGCGGAGTCATCTCGGCCGTGTAGGGCAAGAGCAGGTACAAGGTAGCCGCCGCCACGCCGGTGTGGATGTTGTCGAAATGCCGGTAGCCGATCAGCACCATGCCGATCACCACGGCCAGATGTCCCAGGATGGCGGTAGTTCGAGTGGTTGCCGCCCGAATCAAGGCTCGCCGCGATTGCTCCGCCTCGGCCTGGTCGTCCGGAACAAGTGCCTTGTTGGAAAAGGTGGCAAAAATATAGAACAACGGGTAGCCGGGACCGTGCTCGTTCAAGTCGCTTTGGTTCAGCGGCGCTTCCTGCCGAGCAAGTATTTGGTCCAAGCGGCGCGCCCCGCTCAGATCGCGTTCGGTGAGTTGGGTGGTGATCACGTTGGTCCTCAAGAACACGGAAAGCGCCACCAGGGCGAACGTCAGCCCGCTGACCGAAAGGTTGGGCTCCAACAACGGCCGTCGAACCATCACCGGGTCCAGCAGCAAGCGGATCAGGAAGAATCCACCAACCGCAAACAGCCACACATAGCCCCATTGTTCCAACTGGTACTGCTCGAGCGGTTGCGAGACCAACAAAAGCCCCGGAGCGAAGGCGATCAGAGCGATCAGATCCAGGTTTCGCACGCTCCAGAAGCGGCGGAACTTGAAATAGATGCCGATCGTCATTAGCGACGACAGGTAAGCCCAAGTGGTTGGGTTTACGTCATAATTGAAGAGGATTTCTTGCATCGGCACACCCGACGCGGGCATTCCGCGGGTGCCATTCCATGGACCGGACGAGGGTCCGCAAACGCACATTGTCCCAAAGGCGCGCGACAGCCCTCACAACCGTACCCTTCCAACCTACCCGGCCCGCGAGAAATTACAAGTACCCCCGGGGCGACAAAATCCACTGCGGCTTTATATATTTGCCAAGCGATTTCGGGCCTCATCGGCCCAGGGGCTGTCGGGCGCCAGTTCCAAAAAGGTCTGCCAATGCCGCTGGGCCTCTTGGCGGCGGTCCAATTCGTCCAGGGTTCGGGCGAGATGGTAGTGTACGTCGGCATAGTCTTGGTGATAGGCCAGCGCTCCCTCGAAGGCGGCCACCGCCAACTCGCTCTGGCCGGTCTGGGCCAACACGCAGCCAAGGTTCGCCCTGGCTTCCACGTAGTCCTCGTCCAGTTCGATGGCCATGTAGTATCGCTCGCGGGCACCGGTCAGATCACCCAGGCGATAGAGCAGTTCGGCCACTTGGAAACAAATATCGGGGCTGGGGCCGGTGGCGGCCATAACGGCACGATAGACCTCTGAGGCCGCCTCCAAGTGGCCCGCCTCCTCCAACTCGGCAGCCAACTCCAACATCTGGTCCGGCGAGGTCGCAAGCTTCGACAGTTCTCCCCGATCGGCCAGCGAGAGCAGCTTGCCGGTGGCGGGGGGCAGCTCATCCGGCATTTCGACAGGGGCCGCTTCGGCGGTGCCGCCGCGCGGTTCGGCCGCCTCGAAGTCGAACCGCAACTGCCCGCCCGGCTCGAGCAGACCGTCGCCCTGCCGAAGCAATATCTGCTTCCCCTCGACAATCACCGAAAGCTGCGCCAGCGGCCGTTCGACATCGGGTAGATATCGGGCCAACGCCTCCAGCTTCTTCTCGATCGCCCGGGGTGATGCGCCGGCCGCCAACAACTCGGCCAGAGATCGGGCGGTGGCCACCTCGCGAAAGTCGAAATACGGCAGCCGCCGGACCTCGCGAACCGGCTGTATCAGCCCCCGCCGGTGCCACCGGCGAACCACCGCCACCGGAACCGACAGAAGCTCCGCCAGCATGGCCGGCGTGTAGAGACGCTGGATGCCTTGCTCGGCCTCGACCAACCCGAGCCGTTGCCAAAGCTGGGTCTCGGTGATTACCTCAAGCGTGCCCTCTTCGGCCGCCTGCCGGGTGGCCGGATCGAACAACTCGTCCGGCGAACCGCTATCCGCTAGCGGCAGCCCTTCTTCGCCCAAAACCACCGTGTGTACCGACGGGTCCGGCTTCTCGGCCACAACCGCCCCATGTTGCCGAACCAATTGGGCCGCCTCGCGACGTGGCATACTAGCCAAGCGGCCGACAAACGCGACACGCTTTCCCTCGAGTACTTCGGCCATTTCAGTGGTCAGTGGTCAGTGGGCAGTTGTCAGTGATCAGTTTTCAGTGATAAGTGGGCAATCGCCAATCCCGTAGCTTATGCTTCAGCATATCGCCGCTGACTGCGGAGACGACGTGGAGGGCATTACGCCGAAGCATAACCTACCAACCGATCACTGACAACCGATCACTGACAACCGATCACTGACAACTGACCACTAGCCACTGGCCACTGACCATGCACAAGCGGTGCGGAGAATCAAGTGCTGGAATCGGCCCCAGGCGAATAGACTTCCGACTGGGGAGCCGGACGCCGATCCTTTGGCTGCTTATCCAATCTCTTCAGCGGTGCCGCCGCCGGCCCGTCGGCATCCACCGGTTTGGGCATGGTCGAGGCAGGTGGAAGAGCCGGCTGCACGTCTGCCCCGCCGGCCCCATCGGCCTTCTCGGGCGACTTTGCCGGGGTCGGCTGCTGCTGGGTCGGTGCGACAGTCGCCGGGGCATACGCCTCAACCGGCATGCCGCACGAATCCAACAGGACCCGGTTACATACCACCCGCCGCACGTAGTAAGTGTACGTCACCGGAATGCACTTCCGCACGCAACGAGGCACGCGAACCGTCTCCCGAATCGCCTCCATCCGGTAGACCCGAACCGGTATCTTCTCGACCCGCTCCTCGCACACCATCCGGCAGGTCCTCACCGGGATTTTGCGAACCACTTCCTCGGTCACCATGCGGCAGACTTGAACGGGTATTTTCCGCTCCACCCGCTCCTCAACCGGGCGGCAAACGGTATACGGCACCTTGCGGACGCATTGCTGGGCAACCATCCGGCAGACCTGGTAGGGTACCTCGCGACATACCTGCTCCTGCTGATACCTGCACACCTGAACTGGAACCTGCCGGGCGATAACCTTCGAGACGTAGGTGGTCTGCGGGACCTGTCTGGCAACCGGGTTGGGCTGCCATGTCTTCTTCACCTCGTATCGACCCCGATCGGACTGAACCCAATACAGGCCGGCCCGTTGATGGACAACCATTCCCGTGGTCGGATCCACTCCGTTACTGCGTGGCACCCACTGCAGCCGATTCCGCCACCAACTCGGCTTGAGAACCATCTGGTCGACGTAGTTGCCTTGGTCGACGTACTCCGTTCGACAGGTAGTGACCGGCTGTAACTGCGTGCTGTACTCGGTGCGATACGTCGTTTCGTAAACCGGGCGCATGACCGTGTGACATTCCTGCCGCGTCTGCGTTTCCCAAACCGGCCGATGCACGGTGTAATGTTCTTCCCGTTCGGCCGTCTCCTGAACGTAGCGCACTCGCGTGTAGCTGCAATCGCGAATCTGCGTCTCCCAAACCGGCCGGTTGACCGTGTAACGCTCTTCCCGCTCGGCGGTTTCCCAAACCGGCCGGTTGACCGTGTAGCGGCGCTCGCGTATCTCGGTTTCCCAGACCGGTCGATACCGGGTAACTTGACGCTCCTCGTAAACCGTCTCGTACTGTACCCGGTAGGTGGTTGCCTGCCGCTGCTCGTAGACAGTCTGGTACTCCAGCCGATAGGTTGGGCCGCTTGCGCACGACCAACATACGGGTGCCGGGCAACATATTTGCGCCGACAGTTGGGTAGTACACGCCAGGCCGACTGCCACGACCAATGAGATTCGCAAAAAGGTCTTCATGTTAGATTCACCTTGCCGCCCTCGGATCGGCGGCGTATTGAGATTGGTTTTTCTCGATCTACACCCCCGGTTGCCCCCGCCAGCAAACGGGTTGACGCGGAGACCGTGGCTGCATATCCACATCCCTTCAGTTTAATCTGCCGAACAAATAGCCGGCCTGCAAATGGGTGTGGGCAAGAATTCCCGGCCGATTCGCCGTTAACCCAGGCTATATAACGACTTAAAAAATCTCAGAAAATCTGAAGTTTTTCCACCGCTCCGCCGAACGACAATTCTTACCAATCGCCGCAAACCCATTCCTTGCAACCACTTCCGACTCAAATCGACGCAACCCTCACAACTGGCCAACTCGCCGGGGACCGGTTGCGGTCCCACACTGGACTGTTGAAAATGTGGGGTTGTGAGGAATTCGTTTTCATCCGGGTTTTGTTCCGCGATTTCAGGCCCAACGGGCCGCGCTGTCATAGCCCAGGACGAAGTCCTGGGTACACGGCCATTACCACGCCGAAAGCCCCAACGGGGCGCGCTAATCGCTTTAGCGCGGCCCGTTGGGCCTTCCAAATTGGGCATTTCGTGGCGGTCCCAGGGCTGCACCCTGGGCTATGATAGCGCGGCCCTTTGGGCCTTATATCATCACGCAACCCGTAACAAAAACCGGAACCGTTTTGGGAAGGCCTCAACGCCCAAACACCGGAGGGCTGTCATGCCGTCTTCTCGACGCAAACGCGCTGGGCAAAAACGAATGAAGGCTCGAGTCAAAGTCTGGCTGGAAATCGACGGCCGATACGTCTTCGGCTTCGGGCTGAGCCAGATTTTGAAGGCTGTTGATACGGCCGGCTCAATCAAGGCGGCAGCCGGACTGCTGGGTAAAAGCTATCGCTACATCTGGGGCCGAATCAAAGAAGCCGAACGGGCACAGGGTGAAAAGTTGGTCTCGACTCGAGTGGGCGGAAAGGGCACAAGCAGAAGCTCACTCACCGAACGAGCTATCCAAATCGTGGCCGACTACGATGCCCTGCGACAGCGGATGTTCGAGGTCGTCCAGCAGGAGTTCTCCTCACGGTTCGACGCGCCCTAAAACACCCGGCGCGTGTGCGGACCTCCAATCAGATTGCGGCCTCCCGCAGCCATTTGGATGTTCGTTTCGTAACTTCTTGCGCAGTACCGAGACCGTTAACCCGGTTCCCAAGCTCTGCTTGGGAACCCGCTACTCTCCAGCAGTACGGTGCGGTCCCAAGCAGAGCTTGGGACCGAGTGTAAGAAACCAGCAATCTGCCCCCGCAACAACACGGGTTTGCGGTACAGAGGGAGGAATACCAGCCCCAAGTGAGTCCAGGTCGTTGCACTCCGATTGCCCACCTGCTACAATGACTGGCTGTCGTTCCCCGCCTTCCGGAGGGCGGCCCGCGAACCGGGCTGCCAATACCCGATAGGAGAATCCCACCATGAGTTTCGTGAAACCACGTCAGAACAATCGGATGGCGTTTACACTCGTCGAGTTGCTTGTGGTAATCACCATTATCGGCATTCTGATTGCGTTGTTGCTGCCGGCGGTGCAATCGGCCCGCGAGGCAGCCCGTCGCATGCAGTGCTCGAACAACCTGAAGCAGCTTGGGCTGGCAGTGCACAATTACCATACCGCGTTGAATAGCTTTCCGCCTGGTTTCATGGCGTTGAACCATTTGGGTGAGATCAAGGGGGGCTGGGCCTGGGGCGTGTTTCTCATGCCCTACATCGAGCAAAGCTCCTTGAAGGACACGCTCAGCGCCAGCAAGTACACGCTCTCGCAAGTCATTTCGGATCCCGCGCTGCTGCCGATGCTACAAACCAAGCTCTCGGTCTTCTCCTGCCCGTCCTCCCCCATCGAGCCATTGAGAGAGTACCACGGACCGGGATCGGAAATGGTCGCCACGTCCAACTACACGTGCTGCCGGGGCTTCTTCAGCTACAGAGGCGACGTGAATCTACAGAAGCAGAACAACGGCGTGTTCTATGCCGAAAGCGGGGTAAAGATCCGCGACGTGACCGACGGTACCAGCAACACCATTGCCATCGGCGAGCGGACCGTGCTGCCCGTGCACGCGCAGCAGCCGAAGAGATGGCCCGCTTGGTGCGGCCCGGGAGGACTCGGCATCGGCAGTAGCGTCAGCTCTTGCGTCTCGGACAAACCGAACCATCCCACCAACATGCACCTATTCAGCAGCCACCATCCGAGCGGCACCAATTTTTGCTTCGTCGACGGGTCCGTCCACTTCATCGCCGACACGATTTACTCCGACAACGCGGGGTTGGATTCCGGGGACGACGGGAATCACTCCGATTTCGTGCAGGCGGCCCGCGAAGGCCTGATCGGACTCTATCAGTTGCTGGGTGTCAAGGACGACGGCCAACCAATCTCCGGGGCGTTTTGAATTCGCTCGCAAGACCCACGAAATATTGAATAGACCATGAGAAAACCAACACGCGCGGTACGCTGGTTGACGCTGAGCCTGTTCGGCCTGCTCACGGCCGGTTGTGGCTCGGCGGACGGGTTGGCGAGGGTGAAGGGCAAGGTCACCTTGAACGGCCGGCCCTTGGAGGGCGCGGTCGTCGATTTCCGGCCACTCGCGCCGGGAGGCGCGCCCTCCGCCGGTATCACCGATGCCAAGGGAAAATACAAACTGATGTTCAATTTCAACACGCCGGGGGTGATGCCGGGCGAGCACATCGTGTCGATCCGAACGGCACGAACGTTCTTCGACGACCAGGGCAACGAACTCGAGCGCGAAGAGTGCGTGCCGGCCAACTATAACACTCACACCCAGTTGAAACGGACCGTCGAGGCCGGAAGAAACACAATCAACTTCGACCTCTGACCCCATTGTTTGGGTCGATCAACCCAACTTGAAAAGGAGGCTCTTGTCATGCTTGCCCGATTGACAACCGGCATTGTTTGTCTTTTTGCAGCGACCGCCGCTGGAGCCGCCGAGAAACCGAACATCATTCTGGCGATGGCCGACGATCAGGGATGGGGCGACATGGCGTACAACGGACATCGCGTGCTGAAGACACCGAACTTCGACGCGATGGCGGCATCGGCGTTGCGTTTCGACCGGTTCTACGCGGCAGCGCCAGTCTGTTCCCCTACCCGGGGCAGCGTGATGACCGGACGCCACCCGAACCGCTTCGGCTGTTTCAAATGGGGGCACACGCTGCGTCCCCAGGAGGTTACCATCGCGGAGGCGTTGAAGAAAGCCGGTTACACGACGGGCCACTTCGGCAAATGGCACCTTGGTTCGGTCCGCAAAGGCAGCCCGGTCAATCCGGGTGCCAGTGGTTTTGACGAGTGGTTTTCGGCGCCCAACTTTTTCGATAACCATCCTATCCTAAGCGACAAAGGCAAGGCCGTCCAGACCGAAGGCGAGAGCTCGATGGTCACCGTGGACGCTGCGCTGGCTTTCATTCGGCGCTGCGTGGCGGAAGATAAACGGTTCTTTGCCGTCGTCTGGTTCGGATCACCGCACGGCCCGCACCAGGCCCTGGAGAAAGACCGTCGCCGGTACGCCGATCAGCCCACGGCATTACAGCATTTCTACGGTGAGATCACCGCCATGGACCGGGCCTTTGGCAAGTTACGCGGCGAGCTTCGCGTCCTGGGCATCCGGGAGCACACCATCCTCTGGTATTGCAGCGACAACGGTGCGTTGAAGAAGGTCGGCTCCAGTGGCGGGCATCGCGGCATCAAACGACAGGTGTACGACGGAGGGCTGTTGGTGCCGGCGATTCTGGAGTGGCCGGCGCAAATCCCCAAGCCGCGCTCTACCGACGTACGCTGCAATACGTCCGACATCTATCCAACCCTGCTGGAGATCGTCGACATGTCGATTGAACACCAGCCGCCGCTTGACGGCATCAGCCTCTTGCCGCTGGTTGAGGGTAAGATGACCGAGCGTCCCAGGCCCATGGGGTTCTGGGACTTTCCCGTTCGAGGCGTCGGCACACCGAGCCGGCAGTGGATGACCGAGTTGCTCACCGCCCAAGCGGCCGGCCGCGAGCCCGAGGATACGTGGAAACTCCGGCTGGACGCTGGCAAGATCACCAAACGCTACTCCGAAGCCGAGTTGCCGGGCTGGGCCGCCTGGATTGACGGCGATTGGAAGCTGCATCGGATTGCGGACAAGACTGGCGGAAGGGTGCGGTACGAGCTTTACAATCTGGCTGGCGACCGGGAGGAGAAAAACGATCTTCTTGCCCGGGAATCGGATCGTGCCGAAGCAATGAAAGCCGCGCTGGAGGCCTGGCAGCGGTCCGTCGTTCGCAGCTTCAACGGCGAGGATTACTGAAAGCCTCACCATGCTGTCCCCGGAACTGGCGAGACTGCTCACCAAGCGGCGTAGATGCGTTTCATTGATGCGGCAACAGACGTGCGATCGGTGCCGCCCAACTGGCCCAAACGACGACGAACCAGGGCCTTTTCCAACGTGGCCAGCTTGTGCATACGTACCGTGGAGGGAGCAAGTAACCCGGCTGCCTGCCAGTCCTGGAGGGCCACGTCGTGGGCGGTACGGTGTGCCTGAGTGGTAACTCTGGCCAGCAGGACGTCTGCGTCGCCGGTGTCCATGACCACCATCGCTGGTCGGTTCTTCGTTTTCCCGCCTGCCGCGTAGGGAAACGAGATCAGGACGATGTCACCCGGCTGATAATTGGTCATAGATGGCGTCGCCTTCGGAGTAACCCTGCAGGAACTGCTGGGCTGTCAGTTCTGACCAGTCCCGATTATCCGCCGACTGCGCCAGCAGCAACACCACCCGAAGCGCATCTTCCTGGGCGATCTCTCGGGCCACTGCCTCGGGGACCTTCAAGGTTTGATCCGGAGTGAGTTGTGCCTGAAACTCCCATACTTTCATGGCTCAGCCTATCGCTCTATCAGCATCGTGCGCCTAGCCCATGTATTAGTATAAGGCCGGCCGTGCGAAGCCGCAAGCGGTTTTAGTCCTTCACGTTGAGCTTGATTTCGTCGGAGTTGGCTTTTAGCTCGGGGGCGTACATTGCCCAGGCTTTTGTTGGCAGGGCGCTGAATCGGCCGGGGATTTCGGCCCTCATGCGGTAGGCCACGCTGTGTTTGCCTCGGGCGAGCCGCCGGACGAAGAAGACCACGCGGTTGTCGCGGAATTCCATGTATGCGCCCAGGGCATTGCCGTTGTAGCCCGAGCGCAAGTCGACCGGCTCGAACCCGGCCGGCTTCATGTCCTCGAAGACCAGGTACTCGTAGTCGTTCTTGCTGTCGATTTCCAGTTCGATCTCGACCAGGTCGCCGCTTTTGAGCGTGGCCAGGTTGGGTAGCTCTTCGCGCTCGTACTTCTCGACCTTCCGATCGACGGCCTGCCCGCGCGAGCCGGCCACCTTGACCGACTTGTCCACCCGCTTGAGCCGGTAGTACTTGCGGTTGACTTTGATCTCCAAGCCGGCCTTGGTAATCATGTCCTCCAGGGTGAAGTTGGTCAGGTAGGCATTGTAGTAGAGCGGCCCGCGGCCAGACTTGCGCAGCTCGACCTGGTGCGAGCCCTCGGTCACTTGCTTGCCGGTGAGCACGAACTTGTTGTCGAACTGGAACAGATTGGCGGCGGTTATCTCGACCGCCTTCCGTTGCTTGCCGTCCATCCACACCTGGACGGTCATTTCGGGCTTCGACTCGCCGCTGGCGACGATGAACTCGGCCATGGCCTCGATGCAGA
>JAUWJC010000481.1 GCA_030607895.1 Pirellulales bacterium | reverse complement strand
GTTACTGACTACTGATAACTGATAACTCCATCCCAAAACCGCAGTTTGTGACCGCGTCGAGTATATCAGCTATCAGCCGCTGAAAACAGCGCTTTTTTGCGGGGGTTCGGGCTGATAGCTGACCGCTGATAGCTGACAGCTCACAGCAGCCCACGTTGCATTACTTATGCGATGAGCCATAGGGTCCAAAAAAGGGGACAGGCACCGTCGGCAAACCGAAAACTCTCGTGAAAACCAGCCCGTGACGGAGCCAGTCCCCATTTTCGGACTCCCCTCCTTACAGTTTGAGTTTCATGGTTGACGCCAAGCAGCCTGAACATCGTATAGCATGTCGGGCGACGGTTTTCCAGCGGCGGCCTCAATTCATGTGCTTTTCAAGCAAGAATAAGGATATTCATCGCTTGACACGGGTCAGGCGGAAATTTTTTTGAAAATCCGCGCCGGTGCGACTCGCCGAGTTGTCCCTTGACCGGAAACGCCAAAACCTCGGAAAAACAAGTGGTTTGCGCGTGCGGGCCGGGCGCCCTCAGCCATCAATGCTAGCAAGCCCCATTTTCCGCAAACCGGTTTCCAACAAGGGTTTCGGGTCGGAATACGAAACGTCATTGACGGGAGCCAAGATATGGCTACACTTGGACGATCTCACCTGTATGTTGTGGTTCCGGAGGCATCCGCTACAATATATGGGTGGTAGACATTGATTACACTTCCACCCAAAAGGGGGTGTTGGGTTGCCGATATTCGGTTCCTGACCGGTTTAGTTCAGGTTGGAAACGTGAATGTGCTGATATTGTTTCTGTACTAATGTACAGTAATTGGAACGGATGCCCCAGTCGGATTAAAGAAGGAGCTTAGGTATGGATAACCTGGAAACGGGAAACCTGGAAATGGGAGTCCGCGAGGATTTGGCCAAGACGGCCGATGATCGCGAGCAGGAATCGGTCAAGAGCATGCCCAAAGGGCTGTCAATCGACCCGATTTTCTGCCCAGTCGATACTGACGACCCATTCGAAACGGTTCAATGGGACCTGCGAACGGCCGCCATCAAGGGCGAAGACGGTGAAGTGCTGTTCGAGCAGCGCGACTGTGAAATCCCCGCCGGTTGGAGCCAGTTGGCAACCAACGTGGTAGTCAGCAAGTACTTCTACGGCGAGAACGGCACTGCCGAGCGGGAGTCGAGCGTTCGGAAGTTGATTCACCGCGTATCTCGGACGATTGCCGATTGGGGAACCGAGGACGGCTACTTCGCCACCGCTCGGGACGGCGAGCGTTTCTATCGCGACTTGACCTGGCTCTGTTTGCACCAGCACGCCTCGTTCAATTCACCGGTTTGGTTCAATGTTGGACTCTACCACCAATACGGTGTCAAGGGCGCCATGTGCAACTGGCACTGGGACACCCAAACGAAATCGGTAGTCCAGCCGGAAAACCCTTACGAATATCCACAAGCGTCGGCCTGCTTTATCCAGAGTGTCCAGGACAACATGGAGGACATTATGGAGTTGGCCCGCGCCGAAGCGATGCTGTTCAAGTTCGGCTCGGGCACGGGAACCGATCTGTCGACCCTGCGGTCGCATCGCGAGAAGCTTGCCGGTGGCGGAAAGCCGTCGGGCCCGTTGTCGTTCATGCGTGTGTACGATCAGATTGCGGCAGTGGTCAAGAGCGGCGGCAAGACCCGTCGGGCGGCCAAGATGCAGTCGCTGAAGATATGGCATTCCGACGTGCTGGAGTTCATCGAGTGCAAGCGCAAGGAGGAGAGGAAGGCCCGGCTGCTGATCGACAAAGGCTACGACCCGATCGAAGCCTACGACTCGGTGCTCTTCCAGAATGCCAATTTGTCGGTTCGCGTCTCCGACGACTTCATGGAGGCGGTCGAAGCGGACAAGCCCTGGACCACACGCTGGGGCACCGACCAGACCAAGGAAGGGCCGACGTATTCAGCCCGGGAGATGATGGACAAGATGGCCGAGGCGGCCTGGTGCTGCGGCGACCCGGGAATCCAATACGACACCACGGTGAACCGCTGGCACACTTGCCCCAACTCGGGGCGGATCAACGCTTCGAATCCGTGCAGCGAGTATATGTTCGTGGACGATTCGGCCTGCAACCTGGCCAGCATGAACTTGATGAAGTTCCGCCGCGAAGACGGCACCTTCGATACCCAGCGGTTCCAGGCTGCCTGCCGCATAGTTTTCATCGCCCAGGAAATCCTCGTCGATCATGCCTGTTACCCGACAAAGCGGATTACGGCCAATAGCCACCGCTTTCGGCCGCTGGGACTTGGCTACTCGAACCTGGGTAGCCTGCTCATGACCGGCGGATTGCCCTACGACTCCGACGAAGCTCGGGGGCTGTGCGGGGCGATTACCGCGCTTCTGCACGGGGTGGGCTATCGAACCAGCGCGGAGTTGGCGGCGGTTATGGGACCGTTCGAGGCTTTCGACGAGAACCGCCTGCCGATGCTGCGGGTGATGGAAATGCACCGGGAGAAGGTCGAGCAAATCAAGACCGCGCCGGAATATCTCCAAGATGCCGCGAGACAGTTATGGGACGAGGTGCTATTGTCCGGTCAGCGTGACGGGTTCCGCAATGCCCAGGCCACCGTGTTGGCCCCAACCGGCACGATCAGCTTCATGATGGATTGCGACACGACGGGCATCGAGCCGGACATCGCGCTGGTGAAATACAAGCAGTTGGCCGGCGGTGGGGTGCTCAAGATCGTCAACCAGACGGTGCCGCTGGCTTTGAGTAAGCTGGGATATTCCGATGCGGAGATCGAGTCGATTGTCGCCCACATCGACAAGGAAGGCACCATTGAAGGCGCGGCCGACCTGAAAGACGAGCACCTGCCGGTGTTCGACTGTGCGTTCAGGTCACCCAACGGAATCCGCTCGATTGCCTGGAAGGCCCATGTCCGCATGATGGCCGCCGCCCAACCGTTCGTGTCCGGGGCGATCTCCAAGACGGTGAACATGCCTAACGAGAGCACCTCCGAAGACATCAAAAGCGCCTACATGGAAGGCTGGCGATTGGGGTTGAAAGCGCTGGCGGTCTACCGGGACGGCTCGAAGGGTGCCCAGCCCCTTTCCACCAAAAGCCAGGCGGACAAAGAAAAGGAAGTCACCGCTCCCCGCCGCGAACGTTTGCCCGACACACGCCAGTCGCTCACCCATAAGTTCAGCGTCAGCGGCCACGAGGGATACATTACCGTGGGGCTTTATCCCGACGGCCGGCCGGGTGAATTGTTCCTTACCATGGCCAAGGAGGGGAGCACCGTGGGCGGCATGATGGACTGTTTCGGAACGGCCATCTCCATGAGCCTGCAGTACGGCGTACCGTTGGAGGTGTACGTCCAGAAGTTCTCGCACACACGCTTCGAGCCGATGGGCTATACGAAGAACCCCGACATCCGGATTGCCAAAAGCATCGTCGACTACATATTCCGCTGGTTGGGTCTGACCTTCCTGCCGGATTTCGACGCGGCGAACAGGCCGCCGGAAGCCGCCGGAAAGAGCGGTCCGGATGATACGGAAGCCGAGAATCGGCCCGCCGCCCCCCAGGCCGGCGGGTCGAACGCCGCCCCCGGCTCGGCCAAATCCAACGGGTCCCCGTCCTCCCACGGCTGCGCCGGGGGCGCGGTCACCCAGCGCCGCCCC
>JAUWJC010000495.1 GCA_030607895.1 Pirellulales bacterium | reverse complement strand
GTCGCCAAGAAGGCTTTCAAAAAGATCGAAGATCGCCTTGAACGAAATCAATCGCTTCCGAAGTACTGTGTCCGAATTCAACCACACGGTGGCTAAACTGGTATTCAATTCTTTGCGAGTTGCCTTATGGCTATTTCAACGGTATTGGGGCTTGCCCGCCGCTGGTTCGTTCACGGCGGACAAGTCCGCCGGCTAAACGGAACTCGTCTGACAACTGAAGACTGATAACTTAGTCCAAAAATCGCAATCCTTGACCTCGCGGGGTATAACTCCTTCCCTTATTATTGTATTAGACGGTGCGCCACCTTTTCCCACCAAGGCGAACTGGAGCGATCTATCATGGCAACCGATTTCCGACTCAAAGAGAACCTGCCCGACCTGACGGAACGGATCGTCCAGACGTACTTCGAACTCGGTAGCATCAACCATTTGGGGCATTGCCCGTTGCCGAACTACGAGACGATCATCTCGGCAACGGAGGATTTGAAGGAGGTGCTCTACCCGGGCTACCGTCGTCGGGCCGGATTGCACACGGGCAACGTTATCTATCACGTGGGCGACCTGGTAGACCGGCTGCACGACACGCTGACGCTGCAAATCGCCCGATCCCTGTGCCATGGTGCCGGAAAAGACACCAATTGCAATCCCCGGCAGCGGGAGAGTTTCGAGTCTCTGGGGCAGAAGAAGGCAATTGCCTTTCTCCAGCGGCTTCCCGACTTGCGCAGAACCCTGGCAATGGACGTGGAAGCGGCTCGGGCGGGCGATCCGGCCTGTAAGTCGCTCGACGAAGTGATCTTCTGCTATCCGGGGCTGGAGGCGATAACGGTTTACCGCCTGGCACACGTATTGCACGAACTGGGCGTGCCCTTGATTCCCCGAATGATGACCGAATGGGCGCACGGCAGAACGGGTATCGATATCCATCCCGGGGCGAAGATCGGAAATCACTTCTTCATCGATCACGGCACGGGTGTGGTCATCGGCGAGACTACCGAAATCGGCGATTGGGTGAAGCTCTATCAGGGCGTTACGCTCGGGGCCCTGAGCTTTCCGAGGGACGAGCAGGGCAACCTGGTTCGCGACACGAAACGCCATCCGACGATCGAGGATCGGGTTGTCATCTACGCCAACGCCACGGTGCTTGGCGGCGAGACGGTAATCGGTCACGACGCCGTGATCGGTTCGAGCGCTTGGATCATCAGCTCGGTCGCGCCAAAAACGACGGTCATGCTCGAGAACCCCGAGCTTCGAATACGAGGCACCAAGACGGACTGAATCCAATAAGGGTATTCGCGTGTCGCGGAACGTGATTGACATCCTGGCCGATTGTAAGCTGCTATCTGATGTTGGCGAGGCCGGGTTCGGGCGGCTGGCCGTGATGGCCCGCATCTGCAAGTTCCCAAAGTCGTACACCGTCTTCCGCGAGGGCGACGAGTGTCCGGGCGTGTATGTTGTCGACGAAGGACTGGTTCGCATATTCAGAACGGGTGCCGGTGGCAAGGAGCACGTCCTGCACATGGTGGGGCCGGGCGAAACATTCGCCGAAGTGGCCGCCGTGGGCGGCTTCAAGTGTCCCGCAAATGCCGAGACAATCGAGCCGACCACTTGCATCTTGTTGCCGATCCGAGCCTTTCGCAAAGCGCTCCAAGACGATCACGAGCTGTGCCTCTCGATGATGACCGGCGTCTCGTGTTGGGCCCAAAACCTGGTAGGGCTGATGGGCGAAGTCGTGTTGCACGACGCCGCCGGCCGGGTTGCCCGGTTCCTACTGGAAGCCAAAGCCGACGTCGACGATACGATCGAACTGCCGGGCCTGAAGCGGCATATCGCCAACCACCTGAATCTCACCAGCGAAACCTTCTCGCGAACCCTCCGCAAGTTGGCCGAGATGCGGCTCATTCGCCAGCCCCAAGCCAACCGGGTCCGGCTGCTCGACCGCAAGCGGTTAGGCCAACTGGCCGAGGGCATGTTGCCGCCGTCTTAGCAAAGCGGAAAGCGGAAAGCGGAAAGCGGAACGTTGCGAAGCCGCAAGCGGCCGGTCGAGTTCTTGGCTGTTACCCCACCGGCCGGCATTTCGTCCGTGGACCACCAGTGGGCATTGACGGTTCCCGAGTTTTCGTATAGTATACGCATGTTTACTTTCCAGGCAAGCCCAACCAGCAGGACTTGACGAAGATACCGTGTCCCTTTTTCCGACTGAACCGATCAACCCGGCGACACGAGGGGAGTACACCCCCCGGCCGGCGGACGGTTTCTCGCCGTCGCGGATTGTCTTGGCCAGGGGAAGCAGCAGCACGGCCGCCCGCCGACGGCTTGCGGAGAGCATCCGCGCGGCCTATCCGGAGGCGGAGGTGATCGAGGATTTCGGCACGCCGCACAACCGCGTCAATCTGGGGCGGTCCGATCCGCTCGCGCTGCACGAGGAGGGGAAACGTACGCTTGTGCTGGCCGAACATAACAGCGCGGTCCGCCATAGCACGGAGGAGGGCAACTCGTGCCCCAACTACTGGCATTTCTCGCCGTATGGTTTCTGCCCGTACGGCTGTGCTTACTGCTACCTGGCCGGGACGCAGGGCGTTCGGTTCTCCCCAACAGTGAAGGTCTTTCTGAATCTCGCCGAGATCCTCGCCGAGGTCGATCGTGCGGCCCGCCGGCTTGGCAAGCCAACCGCTTTCTACTTGGGCAAGCTGCAAGACGGCCTGGCGCTCGATCCGCTGACCGGCTACTCTCGCCAGATTATCCCGTTCTTCGCTGCCCACCCAACCGCTCGACTTACGATGTTGACCAAGAGCGCGGACGTGGGCAACCTCTTGGATTTGGATCATCAAGGGCACGCGATACTTTCGTGGACGGTCAACCCACGAACCGTTATCGAAACGTTCGAGAAAAACACGCCGCCGGTTGAAGCCCGAATGGCGGCAATGGAAGCCGCGGCGCGAGCGGGCTATCCCGTTCGAGCCGTGGTCATGCCAATCATCCCGATTTCCGGTTGGGAGGCGATCTATCGCGAGTTTCTCACGGACCTGTTGTCTCGCGTCCGGCTGCGGCGAATCACGCTCGGCTCGATCTGCTCGTATCCCCAGGCCGTGCGTCTCATGGAGCAGAAGCTTGGCCGGGAGAACCCCATTTCCGTGCAACTTGATCGGCGCCAGAGCCGAATGTCCGATGGCCGCGCTCGGTTCCCCCAAAAACTCCGGGAGAAGGCCTACCGGCGTCTGGTCCGAACGATTCGCGAAGTGAACGCAGAGGTCGAAATCGGGCTATGCCTGGAGGAACCGTCCATGTTCGACTCGCTCGACATGGGTGACAGCATGGGCCGATGCAATTGTGTTCTGTAGCCCTTGATCGCGGACGAAGTGAAGCATGGGTAGTAGTTCTCAAGAGGAACAACGAATGCTCTTTGATAATCCGGCGGCTCGCGAGCCGGTTTTGATCAGCATGTGCTTGCTCGGAATCCCGTGTCGTTGGCACGGCCGCCGTGCGAAGCGACGCGACAAGTTGATTGCGCGACTCAAGAACAAATAC
>JAUWJC010000180.1 GCA_030607895.1 Pirellulales bacterium | reverse complement strand
TTCTTGGGTGACACGTGCCAACCCATGTTAGCCCCGTCGCCTGCGACGGGGAAAGTAACGGAACCCGCCCCGTTTTCCGGTCGCAGGCGCCCGGGCGACCTGTCCCCCGCATTTGAATCAGGCCACAACTGATAACTGACTACTGATAACTGACTACTAACCACTGCGTCACAAACCCGCAATCTATGGCCGCGTCGAGTATAGATTGCCCCCAGCGTGGTGTTGTGGCAGGCGTAACCGAACATCACCGCCACCGGCCGACCGCTTGGATCGCTCACGCGGAGCACGGGCACGGAGTGGTCGACCGGTCCGTCGGGGTTGATGCGTCCGCGGCGGTTGCTGGCGAAAGTCGCCTCGCCCTGGCCGAATTCGAGTGTCACCGGCCGCATCTCGCGGCAGGCTTCCTCGATCAGCGCGGCCAGCTTCTCTTCCAGTTGCTTCGCGTATGCCCTGACGGGTGCCCGGAATTTCTCGTCGGTCGGGTTGAGGACGACCGCGCATCCGACGATAACCGGCCCGCAATGGGTATGCGACGAGTTGAGCACGATTCGCCCCGGCTCGATACCCGTCGCCTTGGCCGCGCGACCGGCAACCGCATCGTGGATTTGCCGCGAGAACCCGATCAAGTCGGCGGCCACGATCACCACGCGGCCGCCTTGCTTATCCTCCAAGACGAGCGCCTTTGCCCAGAGCGGGTGGACGGTTCCTTCGGCCGGATGATCTCGGGTGCCGTAGCCGGCCATCCAGACGAGCCGGGTGGGTGTGATGTCGGTCCGCGCCAGCCCCGCTCGCCACTCGGCCGCCCAACCCGTCGAGCCCCAAACGCAACACAAACCAACCACGCAAAATACGAGTGCTTTTCTCATCTGCGGTCTCTCCTTTTGACTCGGCCCGCGGCCGCAACCAAAACGGTCCAGCCCCGGCGGCTACATCGGAAGAGGTGCGCCCCGGCGTGGCCACATCGTTGTTCTACACATCTTTCCAGACCGTCTGGCGGTAGACCAGAGCACCAAGGGAAACTAGGCTTTGTCGGAAAACCATTGGGTTGCCGGTTGGTCGGGAAGGCGAAGCTCCTGCTAAGCCGGTGTTTCATGGTCATTCGCGGCTCGGCGGGAGCTTCGCCCTCCCTTTTCCGATAAAGCCTAGGAAAGGTGGCATCAGGATCCTCGTCGCGTTTGGCGACACTTTGAAACGATTTCGCTGTCAATCATGGCAAATCAAGTTGTCCAGGAAGTTCGCATCACTGCTACGATAGCAATCACAGCATTGCAAGCCATGAAGCATTGTACACCATTTACAGTGCTATCAATCGGGCCAATACCAACATGGGCCGGAAAACGGGGCCGAAAAACGGGACAGGTCCGGTATTTAACCACAATATGTAGTAGCGTGCAATGATCTTGGGACACGAGGCGTTTTTCTGCCCCCGCTTTTCTGTCCCGCTTTTCTGTCCCGGGCTGATGTACCACCGAGGCCGCAACGAGACCAAGGGCCGAAAAAGAGCTGCGCCCCCTTTTTTCCCGGTGCGCGCGAAGTTGGTGGCCGACGCCCCCGACTGGCGAGCCTTGCTCATCAGCGCGGTGCGGAAAGAGGAATTGCGGGACTTGCGCGAGCACGGCCGCACCGTTCGGCCGTTGGCCAGTGCGACGTTTATCGAACGTCTCGAGGGCCTCGTCGGTCGGCCCCTAAGACCGCGGACACGCAGCCGAAAGCCTAAACTTCCCAAACCACGGAAATAGGTATTGTGTCCCCGGAGTTTCCGCGGCGACCAACGGGAGCCGGGATTCTCCGACAGAAGGGTGGCGCGACCCGATCATTTACTGTGCGGACATCAATAAGGTGTGATCAAAGCGACCAGGGCGACCGCATCGCGCGCTGAAGCATGGCGTTGGCCTGGGCGTCGTTGGCGAATCGCTCGGTTACCGGATCCCACTTCAGCGAGCGGCCAAGGCGGAGGCCGATGTTCACCGCGTGGCAGATAGTGGTGGCGCGGTGGGCGCTCTCGGCGTGGCAGATGGTTCGGCCGCGGGATTTGATACAGTCGAGCCAGTCCCGCACGTGGTCGCCGGTTTGCGCCCAACTTCGGGCAGAGATGGTGCCGGTGCGCAGGATCGACTCGGGCTCGGCGGTAACCGCGTTGGTTTGATCGTCCACCTGAATCCATCCGTCGGAGCCGACGAAGCGGATGTAGCGGTCCGCGAAGGAGCCGCTGGAGCGGAGGACAATCTTCGCGCCGTCGGCGTACGTGCAACAGCAGTCGGCGGTCACGGGCGTCTCGCTGAAGGCGTCGGGCTTCCAGGTCGCCGTGCCCTCATAGGTAACGGGGCCCGTGTCGTCGCGCAGCAAGCCCCACTGGGCGATGTCCGTGTAATGGCAACCCATGCCGATCAGCGGCCCGGCGCCCGTATCCCAGAAATAGTTCCAACCGCTGACGTAGGCCTTGGTGTAAGGATGCCAGGGCGTGGGGCCGAGCCACATGTCGTAGTCGAAGCCCTGGGGGACGGGGCACGGTTTATCGAGAGCGATGGTCGGTCCTTGCCAACACTGGCAGACGACCGTGTGTACTTTGCCGATCTTTCCGCTACGGGCCGTCTCGACCTGAAAGCGGTACGAACCCACCGAGCGGCGCTGGTGGCCCGCCTGGTAGACGGTGCCGTAACGCTTCATCGTGTCGGCCAGGGCACGGCTTTCGCCGATGGCGAGCGAAACGGGCTTCTCGCAGTAGATGTCCTTGCCCGCCTTCGCCGCCAGGATGGAATGCGGCGTGTGCCAGCGGTCCCCCGTGGCGATGAGCACGGCGTCAATATCCGGGCGAGCCAAGAGCTGCCGGAAGTCGGCATGGGCCGCGCAGTCCTGGCTCTTATTATGATCGTCCACGGCCTTCTTGGCGGCGGCGAGCCGGTCGGCCCGGCAGTCCGACACGGCGACGCACCGCACGTCGTCGAACATCATGAAGTGCGGCAGAATGGCCCTGCACCGCCCGCCGTATCCGACCTCCCCCAACGTGATCCGTTCGCTCGGCGCCGGCGCGCCTTTGCCAAGCACGTATCCAGGCACAACCATTGGCCCAATCATCGGCACTGTCAACGCCACACCCGTCGCGGCGCTACGCTTGAGGAAGCTCCGGCGGCTAAGATTTGGCCTAGTTTCCATTGTATTGGTCCCTTTTGGTTTTGGATTTCTCTTCTGAAATCAGCCGAGAACCGATCCAGGCTGACAGTGCGGGCCATTGTAGCATAGTGCGCGGACCCTTGGCCAGCGCGGGACAGATTCTCTTGCATTTTCTCGCCGGAATTCCGGGGAATTATACACAATACCAATTAGTGACAAACCGGGATGGGGTTGGTAAGTTCCGGGCATGGCGAGACTGGCACGATTGGTCATGCCGGGTATGCCCCACCACGTAACGCAACGCGGCCGGGAGGGCGAGGCGTAACCCTGGTTTGAACCAGGCCTGAAAGTGTTGCCCAAATGGTTGCATTATTGGCATCCCACCCGGGGCCACCCGGCCCATTCACGAATATCTTTGGCACCCGGCGATATAGGCTTCGACGGTCGTCTCCGCCTCGTCAAGTTCCTCAACGAGGTCAGTCGGAAAGCTGGATGATGCGGAAATCATCGAAGCGAATCCAGTGCTCGGCGTCCGCTGGACCGTTGTAGCACTGGATACTGACCCGGTCATCGCCAGGCGGTGGTAGTTTGCCTTTGGCGGCAGTCTGGAATTCACCCTTGCCATCCGGACGGTATTGGGCGGTCCAACCGTCGGCGGTCACGATCAGGCGAAGTTGGACCGTCCCGGCCGGCATCGGTCTCTTGCCCGGAATAATCCACGTCTTGCCGTCGATCAGTTCCTTGACGAGCTTGAACACGGGCTTGCCGTCGTGATACCAGGTGATGCCGGCCTGTTCGTATTGTCGGGTGGGCCGGGTGGTGTTGGTGACAGTCACCTCGATGGCGAACTTTCCCTGATTGCGATCGGGAGCCGCCCGCACCAGGGCGTTCTTGACGGTACGCGCCACGCCGGGCACGACACGGATCTCCAGCGTTTTCTCGCGGATCCGCCAGGCTTGGGGATGTTCCCGCAGCCAGGTCCAACCTTCGGCAAGCTTGTCCCCGAAGCAATCCTCGAAGACCGCCCGGTCTTGGCCGGCTAGCCCTTTTCTCTGGTCGACAAACTGGGCCGCCGCCATGTCCCAGGCCTCGCCGGATCGGACCGTCGCCGCGCCTCCCTTAGCGCATACCTTCACCCGCAGGCTCTCCTTGCCCGCCGGGAAGATCTGCTGCGTAACGCACTGCCGGTCGTTGGCGAATACTTCGAGCATGGGTTTGTCGAGGAAGACGCGTAGCTTGAGTGTTTCTCCTTCGACAAGCGCGAAGGGCGCCTCCACGGTGCTCTGCGGATGCTTGTTGTCCGCGGTGCGTTTGGCACCGCCCATGCGTATCGGGCTGTCGCAATACACGACGTCCGTCCGCAACGTCGATTGGGACATGTCGATCCGCAGCTTCTTGGCCACCACATCGTACCAGATACCGGTTTCTTCCTTGCCGTCGCCAGAGCATCGGACCTTGAGCCCCACTTGCTTGGCGCTGCCTGGATCGATTTCCAGGGCCAACTCCATCGAGTCGCCACGGACGTTCTCCAGCGTCACTTCGGCATCGGCTTTAAGCTCGATGGGGGCAATCGTGCGGTGATTGCGGCGCAGAGCTTCCAACTCCTTGACCGGTCTGATCCGCACCGTGCCGTCTTCGGCCAGCCATAACACTCGCGGCAAGCTTTGGACTCCGGAGCCGGTCGCTCGTTGAGTTTCAAACGAGCGCGGGGCGATGACCCAGGCCCAGAATATGCGGCGTCCGCGGTCGTCGATCAGGCTCTCCGGGGCGAAGAAGTTGCCGCCCGGCCAGTTCATCCGCACGTGCTGTTCGGGATAGAACTTTTCTTTCTCTTTATCAAAACGGCCGATGTAGCAACGTCCGCCCACCTTGTGACTAATGCACATCAAGACGTGCTTGTCTCCCAGCTTGAACAAGTCGGGACACGAACAATCCTCGCCGGGAACAGTCCAGGAGAGGTCGGGGTGCTCGTAGAAGGGGTGCAGCGGCTTCCAATTGACCATGTCGGCCGACTTACACAGGTAGAGCGTATCCTTGCCGTTGGGGAGCACGTTGCCGCCGAGCAGGCAGTAATAGGTATCTCCTTCCAGCCAGAGATACGGATCCCAGACCTTATAGACACCGTGTCCCGCTTGGCTCGGCTTGGGTATGGGGATGATCGGGTTTTTCGGGTGTTTTTTCCAGCGGATCAGGTCGTCGTCCTCTGCCGTGGCCACGCAAACACCCGCGTCGATGCCGAACCAGCAGAGCATGGGCACGCCGTCCTTGTTCACGAAGGCGTTGCCGCTGAAGATGCCCTTGTCCGGGTCGCCCGGCATCGGCACCAGCGTGGCCGGATGAAAGGTCCAGTTGACCAGGTCGGTGCTGGAGAGGTGGCCCCACGAATGCCCGCGGGCTGGATGCTGGAAGATGTACATCAAGTGATATTTGCCCTTCCAGTAGATACACCCGTTGGCGTCGTAGGGGCGGCACTGCCCTTCATCCGGCAAGGCGGCGACGTGCCAGAGCGGCCAGGCCTCGGATATCCGATCCCGCGGCGGCTCGACGCCAACGACCATGTACCCCGATCCCCGATAGCCAAAGCCGGCGGCCAGACGCAATTTGCCGTCGACGATTTTCGCGTAGCCGGCCAAATGGCCGAGTGGAAACGTGCCCATCACGTCCTCCGGCTTGCCGCTTTCGAACGACCACCACCCCAACGGTTTGGGCTCCGACGGTTGGTTCGGTTTTAGCGTGCTGATTGTCTTGGCGTCCAGGGCCGTATCGTAGATTCGGGCGTCTTCAATCGAGCCGACGAAGAACCGGCCGGCATTGGCGCCGGCGTCCAGGTGGCGAAGGCCGATCACCACGCTGCTCGTTGTGCTGAAGGTGACCGGTTCGGCCTGCATCGTGTAGCTGGCGTAAGGCTTGCCGTCACGAAAGATCGAAATCTCTTTGCCCCGATAGACGATTGCCACCTGCACGAGAGCGTTGGGACCGGCGGTTTCCGTGGGATACTTCTCCTGCTGCTTTTGCGTGCGGCGAAGGCCGTCGCTCCCGGCCATCCATTTGGCCTTCTGCAATTCTCCGAAGACCACGGCATCGAACACGCCCTTGGGATTCTCCAGTGTCAGCACGCTGCCGCCCTGTTGGGTAAGGTTACCCGGCGAGACCCAGGCCACCAAGGTTTTGTCGCCGATGGCTCGCGGCTGCTCGCCCTTTGCGATTTGTGGCAATAGCAGGGCGACGGTCAATATCAGGCTAACGGCCCTCATTTGTTCTCCTCTTGTCAACATGATTGGGAATGATGCGGGAGGGGGTGTCGTACGATGGTTTACTCTGCCGGGCCGGCGGCGGCGTGAATTGGCAAGATCTCGCCTTTCGGCTCGAAGCCAACCACGCGATTTCCCAGCCAGTGGACTCTGCATTGCCGCTTGTTTGCGGCCGCCGCTTCGGACCAACTCTTCCCACCGACGCGTTCCACGGTAGTGCGCGCCCGCGAGGGATAGGTTATCGAGAGTTCAGTATCCGCTTGCAGACTACCCAGGTCCAGCCAACGCCCTTGAAAATCGGTTTTCAGCGGTTTCCCCTCGGCCGTCTCCGCTCGAACGGCTTGCGGATCGACCCAGTCGGGAATTCGCACACGCAGGTGGCGGGTGGCTTTCAGCCGCAAGGTCTGCGTCACCGAACCTGCCGCCTCGCGCACTTGCTGGCCGAGCGACTTACTCTCTCTCGACAACGGCAGACGTACGCTGAGCGTCCGGCCGTCGTCCACCACGATCTCTTTCCAGCAGGCGTAAAGTCCTCTGGTTCCCGAGTAGTTGCAGCAGCAGCCCATCAGCATCTCGATACGGCCGTCGCTACGTCGGAAGGTTATCAAGTCATGGGGTTGATGATATCCGGACCACGCCCCCACCAACTGTTCAGCCAGGTCCAGGTCGCCTCCGATCTGGCCGATCAGCTTGCGGTAGGCCGGCGTGATGGTGAACTGCGAATCAACCAGGTTGTTTACCGTGTAGCGATCGACGTGATCCCAGAGGGTGTCCCAGCCGGCCAGGTCCGGGTCCAACGGCGCGGTGGCGGCCAGCACGGCCGCCAGCTCGATCATGTCCGCGGTGCAGCAGATCTCGCAAATCGTCCGCGATGTGTTACCCGCGTTGCGCTCCGGAAACCATCCCCAGGAGCCGGCCATGTTCGGGTTCCCTGGCGAGAGAGTCCAGTCGTAGGACTTCTTGGCCGCCCGCAGAAGGGAGATGCCTTTTTGCTTATCGCCCCGCTTGCAGAGCGCCGAGCCGTAACGCGCCATCCCCACAAGGATGGACGCCTTGTTGTGAAAATGGCCCGTGAATGCGCCGTCGGGGCCGAACATATCGCCGGCAAGCACCCCGTTGCAGATTGCGTCCGCGAACCGGCCCGCTTTCTCGTCGCCGGTGGCCTCCCAGCACATGGCCAAGGGCTCCAGAAGTTGTCCGGCCGGCCTGGGGGAGACACTCCGTGTCCAACTGCCTCTGTTGCAGACATCCCCGGCAAAGGTGACGCACTCGCCGTGCTTAGGGTCAGAACCGAGCCGGGCCATCTTGTCGAGGCTGTCGATCATCTTGTGAATATGTGCCTTCAGTTTGGCACGGGTTCCTTG